>CAZDGO010000292.1:0-3643 GCA_964504825.1 uncultured Gaiellales bacterium | reverse complement strand
TCCACGTGGGCGACCACGTCGGCGATCTCGCGGTATCTCGCACGCAACTCCGCCTCCACCGCGTGGGCGATCTCGTGGCTGCGCTCGATCGTGGTGTCGGGAGCCACCGAGTTTGACCAACACCAGGCTGACGATCACGCCTGAGCTCCGAAACCTCCGGGATGGCGCCCTCGCAGTGGCCGTACTCCAAGGATTGATCCTCGGTGATGACCGCCAGCCGCTTCTCGGATGGATCCGGCGACGGACTCGGTACAGCCCACGACTTGGGCACACCGTCGGCCCATAGTCAGAAACCTTGCGATTTGGCCGACACATGATACTGTACGCTGTACAGTCGAGAGGCTGCAAGCGTCCACTAGGTATTGCGTAGCTGCTGCTATGCGCGCAGCATGGTGGCGCACCGGGGGAGGCGGAGCGGAGAAGCGGAGTCCACGTCGATCGTCTGGCTTGGCGGCCTTGTGCCTGCTGGCATGCGGTCGGTGAGCCATCTATCGGAGTTGTGATGCAGATAGAAGGCTTGCGATGCAGATAGAAGGCGCGAGGGTATTGGTCACCGGCGGAGCCCGAGGCCTGGGGAAGCGCTTCGCGTTCGACCTCATCGCCGCAGGCGCACGGGTAGGCGTGTGCGACATGGACGGGGCCGGCCTCGACGCGGCCCGCGAAGAAGCGGCTGCGGCAGGACGGGCGCTCTGGACCGCCAAAGCCGACGTGACCGACGAACAGGCTGTCGAGCGGCTCTTCGCGGGTTTCGTGGCGGAGCATGGCGGCATCGACGTGCTCGTCAACAACGCGGGCATCACCCGCGACGCCCTGCTGGTCAAGGTGAAGAACGGGCAGGTCCAGAAGATGCCCCTCTCTCACTGGCAGATGGTCGTGAATGTCAACCTCACCGGCGTCTTTCTCTGCGGTCGCGAGGCGGCCTCGCACATGGTCAAGCAGGACACCGGCGGCCTGATCGTCTCGATCTCTTCTGTCTCGCGCCACGGCAATCGCGGCCAGACCAACTACACAGCCACAAAAGCCGGCGTTGCGGCCATGACCGTGGTCTGGGCCAAAGAGCTCGCCCGTTACAAGGTACGGACAGCGGCGATCGCCCCCGGCTACATCGCCACAGAGATGACCCAGGCGTGCGGCCAGGAGATCCTCGACGGGATCGTGGCCCAGATCCCGTGGGGCCGCATGGGTGACCCCGGAGAGATCAGTCACACCCTGCGGTTCATCATCGAGAACGACTACGTCAACGGGAGGGTCATCGAAGTGGACGGGGGGCTGCGGATCTGAGCCGGTGACGGTTCGGAGACCGCGTAGCGCATGGAGATGGACCCTAAACAACTCGAGGCCTGGTTGCGGCTCAGCGCCGACGCTGTGCGCGGTGCAGGGCAGGCGAAGGAAGCTATGCAACTGTTGGGACAAGGGCCGCTGTCGCCGGACGCGATGGCTGCCTGGATGCAGGCCTGGATGCCCCAGGCGGGTGGCGCTACCGGCGCAGCGAAGCCGGTGGAATCGCCGCCGGTTCAGGAGTTCCAGGGCATGGTCGAGGAGTGGTGGACGGGTCTCGGGGTCGTCCCCCGGTCTCGGTATCTTGAAGCCGTGCACCGCTGTGAGGAATTACGAACCCGCCTCGAGGAAGCGGAGCAGACGGTCAAGCATCTGCGCGAGTTACTCGCGGCCGGCGGTCACGACGCCGAGGCAACGGAAGTGCTGGACACGTGGGACGCTATCACGCGAAAAGCTCTCGATGCCCAAGCTGAATGGTCGCGAATGTTCACGGAAGGCGCCGGCGGCACGGGAAGCCGGTAGGCGACAACAGAACATCTGGGAGGAAGACGATGGCAGAGCAGGCGGCCTGGAGTGATCAAGTCCAGGGGATGATGAGTTCGTGGAACGAGGCCCAGCGCAAGTTCTACGAGGGCTGGATGGATGCAACCTCAAAGGCCTCGGAGCAGGCGACGGCCCAAGTGAAGAACATGGAGCACGGCTCCTGGCGGGATTGGTTCACCCGCTGGCAGGAGTCGGCCCAGCAGTCCATGGACGCCTGGCAGTCCTTGGCCAAGAGGAGCCTCGACACCCAGTTCGACTGGTCGCAGCGTGATCCTTTCGGCACGTTCAGTGGTTCCAGCGAGCAGATGAAGAGCATGGCTGCCACCTGGACCACCCAGACCAACGAGATGATGCAGGCCTGGAACTCGTTCCAGACCAAGCTCTGGGAAGGCTGGTTCGGGGTCGCGAAGGCGCTCCAGGCGGAGGGGGGCACCGGTTCGGGAAAAGAGGGGTACGAGCGGTGGCAGCAGATGGCCAGAGAATCGTTCGACGCCTGGCAGGATCTGACTCGGAAGTCTACCGAGATCCAAGCGCAGTGGGCTAAGACCGCGGCGGAGGCTGGGAAAGGCACCTCGGCGAAAGCCTCGGCGAAAGCCCCGCCGAAGGACGCGTGAGCGGCTGCTGCCCTCGGTGGGATGGAGAAGGGAGTAGACGTTCGTGAGTGATTGGACAGAACAGGCTCTCGGCCTGTATCAGGCCTACTCGGACGCCCAGAGGGAGTTGTGGAACGGCTGGTTCGAGGCGGGCGGCCGCTTCGGAGCCGGCGCAGCCGCCGGATCCGAAGCCGCGAGTGATGATGGCGCGGCGGCGGCGCCGTGGGCAAGCAACTGGAACGAGTGGCCCGACCGCTGGCAGGACATGGCCCGCAAGACCCTGAGGCTCTGGACGGCCGGCACCGACCGGGTGCCGGCTGAGGTCATCGATCGCCTGTTCTCCGGCGAGGAGGCCTTCCTGCAGTTTCTCGACCTGTCACTTGGCGCCCTGAAGGTGGTGGCGCCCAAGATTGACGCCGGCGAGGACTGGGCGGACGTCTTGCGCCGCTACCTCGCCCAGATCAGGGACAGCATGCTCCAGGGATCGCCGTGGATAACGAAGGAGGGTGCGGGGGCCTTCGCGGCGGCCTCCCCCGAACTCTGGAGCCTCTATACGACCGAACTCCAGCGGTTCATGGGGCCGTGGGCGCAGGCGATCCAGACCGCCCTGCTCAGCTCTACAGACCTGGCCGCCGGCGACCGCCAGGCCTTTGCCGGCGCCCAGGCGGCGTTCATGGACGCCTTCGACGGTACCTTCGGCCGGTACGCCTCGGCCCCGAGCGTCGGCTCCAGCCGAGAGTTCAACGAGCGCCTGTGGCGCGGGTTCGAGGCGTGGGTGGCCGTCCGGCGCGCCTCGACCGACTTCCAGAACCAGATGGTGAACACCGGGTTCCACACCTACGAGGATATGTTGCGCGAGCTGGTGGAGAAGGGCGAGCGCGAGGAGAAGGTCACTACTCTCCGAGAGCTCTTTGACCTATGGATCGACATCGGTGAAACCGCGTACGCCGAGCTCTTCAGCACCGATGACTTCGCTGAGCTCCAAGCTCGGCTGGTGAACGCGAGCATGCAGTACCAGTTGCGCGCGCGCGAGATTGAGGAAGAATTCCTGACGGCCATGGGCCAGCCCACGCGCACCGAGATCGACCAGGTACACCGCCACGTGTACGACCTCCGGGTCGAGGTGCGCTACATGAAGCGCGACACGGCCGCCATGCGGCGACAGATCGAGACGCTGGCTGCGGCGCTGGCCGAGGCGCAGCAGGCCAAGGAGCAGGCCGAGGCGCAGC
>CAZDGO010000291.1:0-3674 GCA_964504825.1 uncultured Gaiellales bacterium | reverse complement strand
ACGATGTCCAACTCGTCCGCAGTCAGTCGGCCGGGCTTGCGCAGGACGCGGTCGGGCACTCCGATCTTGCCCACATCGTGCAGCAGGCCGGCGACACGCAGGGCCCGCAAGCTCTCATCCGACAGCGACAGCTGCTGGGCGATGGCGAGAGCCAGCTGCGTCACGTCGTCGGAATGCTGGCGAGTGTAGCGGTCTTTGTTGTCCACTGCGGTCACGAGAGCATCCAGGACTCCGAACATCCCGCTGCTCTGGCCGTGCCGGTCGTCCTCGCTCTCTTCGGCGGCTGTGATCGTGTCGCCGCCACGCAGCTTGGAGCTGTAGAGGTTCCCGTCGGCTAGGCCGATGAGTTCGTTCAGCTGCTGCCCGTCGTCCGGGTAGCTCGCGACGCCGAAGCTGAGATGCAGGGGGATGGCCTCTCCGTCCGGGGCCAGATAGGGCCGCGCGATGAGCGCATCGCGTACACGTTCGGCTAGGTCGATCGCGCCCTTGCTGCCCGTGTCAGGCAAGATGGCCATGAACTCGTCGCCGGCGTAGCGCCCCACGATGTCTGAGTCGCGGGCGGTGGCGGATAGGAGCGAAGCCACCTCGCGGAGTGCGTCGTCACCGCCGGGGTGTCCGTAGGTGTCGTTGAAGAGCTTGAAGCTGTCGAGGTCCATCATGACAATCGAGAAGATTCCCCCGACCCGCTGCGCCCGCTTGAACTCCTCTTCCAGGCGTTTGTGAAGGGAGCGGTGGTTGTGGAGATCGGTCACCGAATCCCGCTCGGCCAGGTAGCGGGCGCTGTCATACTGCTGGGCGTTCTCGACGGCCACTCCCAGCTGGGCTCCGATGGCCTGTTCGAGCTGCCCCGTATGCTCGTCATGCGGCGAACTCAGCGGCAGCACGAGTCCCAGCGCCCCCAGCACCGAGCCGCGCGAGAGGAGGGGCACCACGAGGAGTCGGGAACCAACGCCACCCGTACCCAGCGCTTCGTCGAGAGCGGGCATCTTCGCACCGTCCAGCATGGTGGGAAGTCGTGACCCCAACGCACGTCGCAGATCGGGTTGCCGCCGCACAAGCCCATCGAGTCGCTCGGCCACGTCGTCGTGAAGTTGTTGTTTCGCCACCAGCTCCACGACGCCTCCGCTCCGCAGAAGCCACACTACCCCGGCCTGCGAGACGGCGGCTTCACAGGCGAGTTTTAGGCCTATCCGGAGCGCCTCGTCGGTAGTCAGGCAGTGACTGAGGGCGGTGGACGCGCGGTTGACCGTGGCCAGTTCCTCGGTCCGCTCGGCTACCCGCTGCTCGAGCCCATGCGAGAAGTCCCCGAGTTGGGCGTGGGCTTGAACGAGTTCTGCCAGCGCCAGGTCGCGCTCTGCGATCTGGGTGGCAAGAGGACGTGCGAGAGCCAGATAGACGATGGGGGACGCGACTGCCGCGAGAAGTGCTGCATCCACCATCCCGCCCAGGTGGCCGGCCGGCAGGAACTCTAACAGCATGATGGCCATCTCGATCAGAAAGATGGAGAGGCCCAGGATAGCGCCAAGCTTGAGCGGAAGTGGAACCCTGCCGAGCCCCGCCCCATTGGCTTTCACTCGACCTCCTGAGGTCGGCCTCTTGCGCTCGCGAACCGCCCGGGCGGTTCGCGAATCACGTGTTTCCCTTGTCGCCACAGGGCGCGTCCATCATCAGGCACTCTGCCGCACCGACCAGTGGTTCACGGGCGGTGACGGCGGTCGCATCGGTGGGGGGGAGTAGTCCCCGAAGTCCACCAGTCCGCTCTTGAAAGAGTCGCTCTCCGCGGGCTCTTCGACTGAGCCGGCCCCTTGGCGGGTCTCAGCGCTCTGTGGGGCGGTGTATGTCGCGGTCGGCGCCGAGACGGTCGGCACCACAGATTGGGGCGCCGCGAACTGGCTCGCCCCTTCGTCCCAGCCTGCGCCGCCGCCGCCCATGGGAGGCCTTCTTGCAGCACTGCCGCCGTTCCCGTTCCCCGAGCCGAGCATGGAGCCTCCCTTGACGCACCTGCGGATGCAAAAGCTATCGGCCGAATAGGCCCGCGACTTGACCTCGATTTGCCCGGCCGAGGACGCCGCATCGCGCCGGCCGGTCCGTCCCGCCAGTCAAGGCTTCGCTTCGAAACGAGTTTCTAGGCGGGTGTAGTTTCCCTGATGACCGCCGAGGGATCCTGTTGGAAGGGCTGCATGCGGACTACGAGCGCGAAGAGGAAGGGATAAGCCGTCTTGAGGTGCTGTGCGTACTCGACCCAAGTGGCGGCGAGTTGGCCGTAAACACGCCGAGTATCCCCTGCCAGGTGGGCTCTGTCGGCTGCGGGGAGCTCGCTCAGGTCCGGGCGGTAGTCGAGCTCCTCGCACAGGTGGAAGATCGCCCAGAGCAGGTCGGTGAACTTGGTGTGTTCGAGCAGGAGCGGGTTCTCCAGCAGGCGCACCATGAAGTCCCGGTGGCCGGTGAGCTGATCTCGGAGGGCCGGCAGAGCGAGGAGGTCGATGTCGATGGCGTGGTCGAGTGCACGGGCGAAAGAGGCGGCCTTGTTAAAGTCCTGCTTGTTCCAACGACCCGTCACGCCGAGGCGCTCGCGCAGTTCCTCCCTCCGATCGACTGCGGGAGTGAGCGTGACGAGCAGGCGGTTGCCGATCTGGCTGAAGAAGGCTCCGATCACCATGTTGAGCTTGTTGCGAACCGTCCGCCGCTCCCTTCGGGCAAGCAGGCTTTCGATGATCACCCCTACCACCAGCACCGAGACCGGCAGGAACGCGACGTCCATGACGAAGTAGAAGAGCACCGTGTGGAGATCGCGGAAGAGGAGGTAGTGGATCACGTAGAGCGCCGCCGAGACGGACACGAGCAGCACGGCGAGCCTCAAGATGTACGAGCGCTCTGCGTTCCTCATCTACATGCCGCCCGCGCCGCTGGAGGGCCACACGTAGACCAGAGTGAAGAGTACGAGCCACACAGCGTCCACGAAGTGCCAGTAGTAGACGCCGGATTCCGCCAGGGCCAGGGAGGTTCCGCCCGGGTCGGGTTCGTTCGCCTCCCGATTCCGCCACGCCCGCGTAGTCGCCACGAGCAGCACGAGGATGCCGGCGACGACGTGCGCGCCGTGGAAGCCGGTAAGGGTGAAGAAGGTACTCCCCATCACCCCGTCGCTCAGACCGAAGCCGGCGTGAGTCCATTCGTAGGCTTGGCCTGCGAGGAAGAGGACCCCCAACCCTACGGCACCGGCCATGCCCGCGGTGAACCGCCCCCGGCGGCCGGCGCGCAGGCCCAGGAATGCCCAGTGGGCGAACACACCGCTCGTGAGCAAAACGAGCGTGTTGATGGTCGGGATGCGAGAGTCAAGGGAAGGTAGACCGTCCGGCGGCCAACCGCCCACGCGCATGCGTAGGTGGATATAGGTGTAGAAGAGAGCGGCGAAGAAGACGGCTTCCGAGGTGATGAAGATGAGTGTGCCGGTGACGGCAGCCGGGCGTTGCCCCACATATTCACCCGGCGACTCCTCCCACAGTTGGTACGCCCACGCCACCAGTACGGCGAAGAGGAAGATGCCCGCCAGCGCCGGGATCAGTGGACTGGCGAGGCCACCGGCGGCGACGCCAACCAGGCCGGCGGCAGCCAGCGCCGGGAGTCCCGAGCCCATCGGCATGGCAGGGGCGAGCGTGTGCGTCGGGGTGGGCTCC
>CAZDGO010000290.1:0-3680 GCA_964504825.1 uncultured Gaiellales bacterium | reverse complement strand
GAGCCGCTGCGACACGGCGTCAGCTCGAACAGCCGGATGAGGAAAGGCCGACGAGGGAGCAGAGCGATGGAAAAGGTCGATTGCATCATAGTCGGTGGAGGTCTCGCCGGGCTCTCGGCTGCCTACGGCCTCGCCTCCGAAGGGCTCGAGGTCATGGTGATCGAGCGCGGTGACTATTCGGGCGCCAAGAACGTCACCGGCGGCCGGCTCTATGTGAGCCCGATCCGTGACCTCTATCCCGAATTGTGGGAGACGGCTCCCTTCGAGCGTGCGGTGGTGCGTGAACTCGTGACTCTGATGGGCGACGGCGCCCACACGACCGTCGAACTCGCCTCGGAGAGATTCGCCACCCCGCCACATCAGTCGTACACCGTGCTGCGCGCCCGCCTCGACCAGTGGTTCGCCGACCAGGTCATGGAGAAGGGCGGCATGGTCATCACGAAGAACCGGGTCGACGACCTCTTGCTCGAAGACGGCAAGGTGGTCGGTATCCGAGCCGGCGACGACGACATCGGTGCCGACGTGACTATCATCGCCGAGGGCGTGCTCGGGCTGTTGGCCGCGAAGGCGGGCCTGCGCCAGGAGCCCAAGCCGGAGGATCACGCCGTCGGGTTCAAGGAGATCATCGAATTGCCGGCGGGGGTCATCCAGGACCGCTGGCGCCTCAACGAAGGGGAGGGCGCCGCGCATCTGTTCATGGGCTCCGTCACGCGGGGCATGCTGGGTGGCGGCTTCATCTACACCAACAAGGACTCTCTCTGTGTGGGCATCGTCGTGGGTATGGAGCACCTGCGGCAGGACAAGGAGCAGATGAAATCGTATAAGCTCCTGGACGCCTTCAAAGAGATGCCGCTGATCAAGCCTTTGGTCGACGGCGGCACCACGGTGGAGTATTCGGCGCACGCCATCTACGAGGGCGGCATCGCCAAGATGCCCAAGCTGTACGGCGACGGTTACCTGCTGGTGGGCGACATCGCCGGTCTGTCTCTGAACGCACTGGTGACGGTGCGGGGCATGGATTTCGCGATCGCTTCGGGCTACTACGCCGCGCGGGCAGTCGTCGACGCCCGCGCCCGCGGCGATTTCTCGGCCTCTTCCTTGATGCAGTACGAGGAGTCGCTCAAGAGCAGTTTCGTGCTGAAAGATCTGGAGACGGCCCGGGAGATTCCCCATACCATGGAGAACCCGCGGCTCTTCAGCCACTACCCGCAGGCGGTGTCGCGGCTGATGGAGCAGGTGTTCACCATCGGCCCGGGTCCGGCCAGGAAGCTCTCCAGTACGGTCATCGGCGGGGTCCGCAAGGACTTCCTCAACGTGACCACCATCAAAGAGCTTTTCGGCATGCGGAAGATTTAAAAGGCTGTTGAGAAATGACGCTTCGCCGCGAGGGCGCGATGGGTGAGTGCGAGAGAAGGACGCAGGAAGCGCTCGTAGCAGCGCTACGTGCGCGACCGAGGACGCCCTATCGCGCCGATCAGCGCGTTCTGGCGGCCAAGGCTTTGTTTCTTCAACAGCCTTCCGAGGGGGTGCGGTCATGACTATGAGCATAGAAGCTAAGCTGGGGCTCGACGTCTTCAAGATCGACAAGGAGCGGCACATCACCATCGATACCGAGAAGTGCCGCACCGTGTGCACCCTCAAGGCCTGTCTGTGGGTGTGCCCGGCGAACCTCTACGAGATCGACGACCAGGGCAACAACACCGTGAACTTCGAGGGCTGCTTGGAATGTGGCACCTGCCTCATCTGCTGCGACCATCGGGCTCTCGAATGGCACTACCCCCGGGGAGAATACGGGGTCCAGTACCGGATGGGGTAAGGCTCGCCGACCCGGGCCAATGCGGCCCAGGCCTATGCCGGCTACCCGGAACTACGCGCGAGGTGATGCATCGGTGAAGATCGTGGTGTGTGTCAAGACGAACCCGGACCTGCAGATGGTCCGGATCAAGAACCGGGAGGCGGTCCTAGAGGCCGTGCCGTACAAGGTGGGTGACCTGGAGAAGAACGCCATCGAGGCGGCCATCCAGTTGCGCGACGCCGCCGGCGAGGGCACTATCGTGGCCCTCTCCGTGGCTGAGGGCAACCGCAAGATCAAGGAGACCCTGAAAGAGGTCCTTGCCATGGGCGCGGATGAAGCCGTAGTGGTGGCCGACCCCGCTCTCGCGAGTGCCGATCCCGGCGCAGTGGCTCTGGCCATCGCCAGAGCCGTCCAGCAAAGTGGTGGATGCGATCTCCTGCTCTTCGGTGAAGGCTCCACCGACAACTACAGCGGCCAAGTGGGATCGCGCACGGCGGAACTCCTCGGGCTGCCCCAGATCGGCTACGCCCGCAAGATCACCGCGGGCGGAGCGGGCATCCAGGTGGAACGGAGCATGGACGATGTGACAGAGACCCTTGAGGCCCCGCTGCCCGCCGTGGTGACGGTGGTGAGCGAGATCAACGAACCGCGCATCCCTTCTCTCATGAACATCATGAAGGCGGGGAAGAAGCCGGTGACCGAGTACACCCTGGCCGACCTGGGCCTCGACCTTGCGGCCGTGGGGCCCCAGCGGGACGTCCTCTCCAACCTTGCCGAGGAACAGGACCGCAAACGCATCATGCTGCAGGGCAAAGCGGCCGAGCAGGCCGAAGCCCTCGCGAACGCGCTGATCAAGGAAGGGGTCCTGGAGAGATAACCATGGCAGATATTCTTATCTATTCCGAAAAGCGTGATACCGCCCGCGAATTGACCTTCAAGGCCAAGGAGTTCGCCGGCGCCCTCGGCCTCGGTGTCTCGGCGGTCGCCTTCGGGCCCGCTTCTGGCGAAGTGGCGACGGAGCTGGGTGCCCACGGCGCCGACACTGTGTACGTGAGCGATGACCCGGCCCTCGAAGGTCTGCAGACCGACGTAACAGCTGAAGCTCTGGCCCAGGTCGCTCGGGCGGCGGGAGCCACGTGCGTACTGGTCGGGTCGACCCGCCGGGGCAAGGAACTCGCCTCCCGGCTGGCACAGAAGCTGGGTGCGGGGTGCGTAACAGACGTGAGCAGCATGGCTGTGGAGGACGGTGCTTTGGTGGCCGGCCGGTACGCCTTCGGTGGCAACACCGTGGCTCGAGAAACGGTCACCACCACGGTCAAGGTCTTCGCCGTCATGCCCAAGACGTTCGAGATCGGAGTGCCCATCGCCGGCGCGGGCGCCGTGGTCACACCGGCGTTGACGCTGACTCCGTCGACGGTCAAGGTGGTCGATCGACGGCCCAAAGAAGGGGAGTCTGTGGATCTTGCCGCGGCGGCCCGCATCGTGGGCATGGGACGCGGCTTCGGCAAGCGCGAAGATCTCGCCCTGGGTGAGCAGCTGGCTGGGGCATTGAAGGCCGAGATCGGTGCCACCAAGGGCCTTGCCGATTTCCAGTGGGTGTCGGAGGACCGCATCATCGGGCTCTCCGGGGCGAAGACTACCCCTGAACTCTACGTAGCGGTGGGCATCTCCGGCCAGATTCAGCATACGGTCGGGATCAGCTCGGCCAAACTGATCGTGGCCGTGAACAAAGACAAGGACGCCCCGATCTTTCAGTTGGCCGACTACGGCATCGTGGGCGACCTATACGAGGTGTTGCCCGCGCTTATCGAGAAACTGAAAGCGTCGTAGCGCGGCCCGGTGGGGCGGGGCCGGGCCTTCCGGCCCGCGCCCGGCCGCCACGGCC
>CAZDGO010000289.1:0-3681 GCA_964504825.1 uncultured Gaiellales bacterium | reverse complement strand
CGTCCTCGACGAGGCGGTCCCGTACACCGTCGTCGTTCCGTAAAGGTGACGTTCATACAGAAGGATGCGGCCCGTGGCGGACCGCGGCGACCGCCGGGATGCGGGGGGAGAGCTGAGTATTCGTTTCGGCGGTTTGCAAATGGTTTGCAACGAGGTTTTCCGAAGGTGTGACCAGCGGCTTTGTGGTGCACTCTGGGTTATGGCCCCTCCGCAGCCCAGCGAGGACACATGCCCATCACCTTGGGGATCGCCATGCGGCCTAAAGGATAGGGCCTTTGGGCCCCTTATCTACAGGAAGCGGCCTGGGATCAGGGGGCGCCGCGGAAGGCGATGTGGAGCGTCGAGCGCACCGCGTTGTCCACCGTGAAGTACTGGTCGGTGGTGCTCCGGTCAGGGAGCGCGGTTTCGCCACGGATCACCTTCACGGAGAGGTCCTGCGCGACCCGGTCAACGGCTCCGTAGCCGATCTGGATGAACTCGGGGTACTGGGCAGGCACGTCGGTCCACTTGATCGGAGTGGGCCCGAACTGCCCCGTCCCGCAGGTAGGGCCGTCCTCGAACTGAGTGCCGGGTCGGGCCGTCGCGGTCTTCAGCAGGACCGCGCGGAACTCGGCGCTGGTGAAGACGCCGTCGGCCAGTGGCCCCGAGGCAACGAGCCCCGGCTGGCCGGAGGCCACCACGCCGTTCTCGAAGCCCGTGCCCAGGTCGCCGAGGATCCGACGCGCTTCGAGCAGCAGCTTCGCGGCGCCTCCACCGACGAACGGGGTGGCTCCCGAGGTTCCCCTCGCGACGCTGTCGCCGGACGTGCTCGTGTGGTTCCGAAGCGCCGCCCACGCGGAGCATGAGTCCGCCACCAAGTGGGGCGAGAAGCCCGGCCAGGTGTTCATGTACCCGGAGTCGTGTCCCCCAACGATGTACCCGGATACGCCGAAGTGAGCGGCGAGCACCGTCGGATGTCCAAGGACGCCGCCGCGGAAGGCGGCGCCGTTCCCAGAAGCCCAGAAGGCGGCGTGGCGCTGGTTGGCGTACTCGATCGCTCTCACGATCTCGGGGTTCGCCGTCAAAAGGCCGGCCTGCCCTGTCGGCTCCCACAGAGGGACGAAGGGCCCCCACGAGTTCGACTGCACGTCGATCCAGCTGGCGTTATCGGCCGCCCATCGCACCGCGGACACTGCCGGTCCGGTCGAGCTGCCAACGTTGGGGATGGGGATCGAGGTCGGGAACTGGATCGACACGACCCTGCAATCCACGGCGAGGCACGCCCCATACGTGTTGGAGGCGCCGCGCGAGGCGACCATGGTTCCGTGGCCGCCGAAGTCGAGGATCTCCGCACCGCCGCTCGGAAGGCTCTGGCAGTGTGCGGGCTGTGCGGAGGCGATGAATGAGATGCCGCCGATGATCCTGGTCCCCGGGAACCAGTACAGCTTCCCGGGCTGGACGGTCTTCCACACCTCGCAGTCCTGCCGGACGAGCTCGGCCCAGTCGGCCTCCTCGCCGACAGGTGGCAGCGTGATGGGGAGCGCGACGGCGTCCGCCGGATAACCGGGGATGTAGGTGGAGGGGTGCTCGTATGCGTAGGGCCCCGTGTCCCGGAAGACCTCGTGGTAAGGGTTGATGCCCGTGTCGATGAAGCTGACCACCGACTTGGGAGTGGGAGGCGGAAGCTCCTGTGCCGCAGCGGAACCGGCTCCGAGTAGCGAAAGAGACACCAGGACGAGCAGCGTCGACCGCATGGGGTTTCTCATGGGGAAGGTGTTCCGCCCCACAGGGGTGTGCACCATTGTTCAGATGGACAAATCGGGCCGTGGAAGCGGCCACGCTCGCCTGACACCGTAGGCGCAGACCGTAAAGGGTCCTCGGCCAGCGTTTCGACAAGTCGATCTACCTCTCCCGCTGACGGAACCCTGGTCGAGGTGTTCTGGAAAGGGTCGCTCAACGATGTTTGCGCGCCCACGTCGCCCAGGTCAAGCCACAGGCCGTGCACCATCGACGTGCCGCTCGGGGCGGCGACTGTCGTGTTCACGTTCCACTCGCGCGGCGGCGACCAGAAGGTGTGCGTAACCCGCACGCCATAGACGGGCGGCCTTCCTTGGGACGCGCCGTAGCCTTTCAGCTCGGCGCCGCCGCGAATTCCGGTGGCCAGAGCCCAGGGATCCTGAGTGCTGAACACCCATGACACCGACTGGAAGATGCCCGGCGACAGGAGTGAGCCGGTCGCGCTAGACACGGTTCCACGGCCCGTCGTGGGGGTCACCGTCTCGGATCGGATGTTCGCGGACTCGGTCGGCAGCAGCTCGGTCTCACCGCTGAGCCCAGCCAGGGTCAGCGTCACGGTAACCGGCTTCCCCTCCGCGATCAGGTAGAGATCGTATGTTCCTGCGGGTACCGACACCTCGCCTGTGGAAAGCGCTGCCACTGGCTCCGTGGCGTCCGCGGCCGGGTCGAACTCGAACAGCTTGTGGTCGACGGACGCCTCTGGCTCTCCGAACCATTGTCCTGGTCCGCGGTAGGCGAGCACGGTCTTGCCGGTCCGCCCCGGAACCGCCTCGCTGAGGACGAACCCCACGTAGTCACCCTCTCCCTCGATCGTGAAGTTGTTGGCCTTGTCGAAGAAGTTGCCATTCAGCATCACGTCGGCCGCCAGGTGCACCCGCATGCTGGCGGGCCCGTCGCCGCGGATGAGTGTCGTGCCGCACAGCTCGGGCGCCTGACCGGGCACCGGCGGGTCGCCGTTGCACGGATCCGGCCCCGCGGCGGACACCAAGGATGGCGGGACCAGGAATAGGGCCACCACAAGCGTGAGGAAGATGGTCGAGCGAAGACGCGTTTGGGTTGGCATGGAGTCTCCTTCCATCGGCGGTCGTTTGTTGGTCGGTCGGTGGTCGTTGGTTACGAGGTTCCTCAGCCGGAAGGAGGGCCTCGGCCAGCGGTCGGCCCTTGAGCGGGACGTCACACCGCTACCTCTCGGAAGGCCGCGGATCCGCAGTCATCCCCTAGGCAGGCCCGGGCCCACACCCGGTAGCTTCCCGGGGAGAGTCCGGCCGTATGGATGGTGCCGGAAAAGTTCCCTGCGAGCACATCAGCTCCCTCGGTAAAGGCGATCTCGTTTTGTGGCGTGGAGGCGGGAGCGATTCCCAGCTCCACCCCGGAGACCGGAATCACGGAAGAGGAGAGGGAAACCTCGTCCACGGGGCGAAGGGCCCCCGGGATGGCTTCGCCCAGGGCCGTGAAGGCCCTGAGACCGGTGAGCTCCGTGCCCTCGGGGACTCCAAGGGCCGAGAGGGGCACCGAGACCAGGACGTGGTCCCCGGTCGTCCCGAACGACCCGGTAAGCGGAGCATGCTCGGTGCAGTCCGGGGCACACCGGAACAGGGCCGCGTACGGGGCTCGGGAAGCAGTCGAGATGGCCCCTGCCCGGAGCGCCCGGACCTCGTAGCGTGTCCCGCCCGAGTGAAGTTCCATCCCATAAAGGACCCCGGGGAGGCCCCCAGCGGCGGAGGGGAGCGAGGATAGGTCGAGGCGGAGGAGGAAGTCTTCCTTCTCGGGGCGGTAGATCAGGGCCGCCCCGGTGAGCTCGGCTCCCACGTCCTCGGCTTGAAGGCGTCCTGTAGGCGTGCCGTCACCGGCCGGGTCGGTGGCGCTGGCGAAGGTGGCTCCCGAGAACGTGGCCCGCCCGGACAC
>CAZDGO010000288.1:0-3699 GCA_964504825.1 uncultured Gaiellales bacterium | reverse complement strand
CTGCTCAGACATCATATTTCGCGGACTAGTGGTCATGTCAGCTGCGGAACCCCGGCCACGGCGGGGCACTGAATTCGGTTCGGGGCGTGCGTAGCGGGTGCTGCAGGTTCGTGGTGGTCACCGAGCCGGACATGCACGCAAGGGCCGGCGGCGCGGGGGAGTGAGTTGAGATGACGAAAAGGGAGCCCCGCTGACCTACATCCTAACGGCGAGACCGAAGATGATCGCGCTCTTCGTGTTGGTCAGCCTCGCAACGATGAGTGTGGCCGGCTTTCCCGGGTATGCGAGAGCCGGCGTCACTCTCATGAGGGTGTGCCGCCGTCTCGTCCTTCTCCTCATGCTCGTCTTCACGTTGGTGCCCCTCCTCGCCAGCTCCGCCTTCGCTTTCACTGACGTCCCCACGAGCCACACCTACGGGCCGGCCATTGAAGATCTCTCGGCCCGGGGCATCATCAACGGCTTCCCCGATGGCACCTTCGGACCGGACCGGGCCGTCACCCGCCAGCAGTTCGCGAAGATGATCGTGTGCGCCCTGGGGCTTCCCGCGACAACTGCTGACTTGTGCCGGTTTTCTGATGTGGCTCTCAGCCGGGGCGACGGCCTCTACCCAGACCACTTCGTCGCAGTTGCCGCAGCTAACGGCATCACCCAGGGCTACGCTGACGGCACCTTCGGGCCGTATAGGACCATTGAGCGCATCCACGCGGTTACGATGCTCATCCGGGCATTGGAGAGGATCTATCCAGGCGCTCTCGAAGTGCCTCCGCTGGGTTCGCCCTTCGAAGGTAATTGGGGCGATCTGTACGGCGAGCAACGAGATCACGCCGCCCTCGCTTTCTCTAACGGTGTGCTCGACGGACTCGACCTATCGGGCGTCGCAAGAGACCCTCGGGCGCCGATGCCTCGGGGTGAAGTGGCGCAGGTCCTCTACAACACGATGCGACTACTGCCTGAGGTTGCCGAGTTTCAATCTTCTATTCAGCAACTGGATGACTCATTAGCGGCCTCAATGCTGGCGAGTGGGTCCTGGAGTGCCGCAGCGCCTGTGTCGCTGGAGGACTTAAGGATTCTGCGTGTTAGTTTCTGGGGGTTCGATGGCAGAACCCACACTGGGAGCGTCGTGGTTCATGGCACCCGGGCGGATGACCTCCAGACGGTCTTTCAGAAGCTCTACGATGCCCGTTTTCCCATCCGCAGCATGAACCTGATCGATGACTACGCCGCCTCCGACGAGCGATCAATGGCCGCAGATAACACCTCGGCCTACAACGGTCGATATGTGGGCGGCACGACCGTTTGGAGCATGCATGCGTATGGATTGGCTATCGACATCAACCCGATCGAGAACCCTTGGGTCTCAGGAGGGGATGTAAGTCCCGCTGCCGGTCGGTCCTTTGTCAATCGCTCACTGAATGCTCCCGGAATGATCCACTCTTGGGATGTGGTCGTTCGCGCCTTTACCTCCATTGGCTGGAAATGGGGCGGGGATTGGAAGGATACCAAGGACTACCAGCACTTCAGTAGCAACGGGAAGTAATGAGGCAATAGGAGGGTGTCCATTCCCGCAAGTGCAGAATTGACGGCGCCGCAACCCGGACACGGGAGCCGCTCGGTGAATGATCGACCGACTATCGGTGAGCTGGATCACCTCTACACCTCGCTGACGCAGGATGAGCGCGACCAGCCCCGAGCCAGCAACCAGAGTTGGAATCTGAGGCAAGGGGCGTGCTTTTGGTCGGCGATACGGTTGGCTCCGGTTTCGTGACTATCAAAGTGGGGGAGTGGTCAGGTTATGAGATGGCCTACCACAGCTGTGGGACTCCTGATGATCGAGCATCGTCTGATCGAGCGCGTGCTCGCGAATGCTCCGTTTCATCTTGCTTCTCTGACTGGGAGAAGCGACATCTCTGCCTATATCGATGTCGTCACTGACTTCCTGCACATCTACGCGGATCGCACCCATCATGGCAAAGAAGAGGACAGTCTCTTTCGGCGGCTTGCCGGTAAGTCTCTCGATGCCGAGATTGCCCGGCTGATGGAGGAGCTGCTCGGTGAGCATGCACACGCTCGGGAAACGAACGGGCGGCTGGTCGCTGCGAACCAGCGTTTTCGGGCCGGTGATCAGGGCGCACTCAGGGAGATCGAACAGACCCTGGGAGAGCTCGTCCGCTTCTACCCACGTCACATCGAGAAGGAGGATCGGCACTTCTTTAAGCCCTGTATGGCGTACTTCTCGCCTGAGGAGCGGGAAGCCATGCTGGGCGAATTCGCCGATCTAGACCGCACCATGATCCATGAGAAATACCGCCAGGTCGTGGATGGGTTGGAGGGGGGCGGGGAGGGAAGCAGCACTCTCGCCTAACCTTCGCGCACTGCACGATCGCGCCATGGTGATGGTGGTTGCGCGCGGGAAAATGGGCGTTCGCCTGACCGTAAGCGCGCGGCTCCATACGCATTCTGATCATCGATGATCTGTCGCCGGGTGCCGCGGTTCAGTCGATACCTGGCGCTGCGGGGATGGCACCGCAATCGTGGGACTCGACAAACGCAGCTCCGCCCGCAACCGGCGTATCCAACTAGTCGCAGGAGCCAGCCCAGTGTGTCCGGGGTGGCGAACGGGATGCCTCACGGGCTGAGTTCGCCCGGCTCCCTATACTCTGACGGGCGCGTGGGGAGTCAGTCACTCTGCTCATCCAACCACACAACGTGCTCATCGTGTGCATAGCTGCGCGGCCCCAACGGCCGGGACCACCCCCTGAATCCCAGGGGCGAGCGCAGCGCTAGACCGCGAGCGTACCGCGGCACCCGGGATACTCCGAGCAGCCCCAGAACGGCCCGTGGCGCCCGCGCCGCCGCACCATTGCTGATCCGCAGCGCGGACAGAATGGTGAGGCCGTTGATTGAGGCTCCTCCTGCAGCTGGAGGTTCGCCACCGTTGCCGGTGTGCTCTCGGTCCCCCTGGTGCGGTCCATGAGTTCGCGCGTCATCCGGGCGCGGTCCCACAGCTCGATGTCGTTGCTCCGCGCCAGCTGTACGGCTTGGTCGGTGTAGTCTCCGGAGGTGACTACGGCGGCCTTGTCAGCTCGATAATAGGCTTTGGCGGCGGCCACTTCTTGGACAGCCCGGACGCCGACTTTCCGTGCGCGCCAGTGTTTAGCCTGGACTGCGGTTGTCGTGCCATCGCGTTCAAGAAGGAGATCAGCCCCGAAGTCCGCGCCGTTCGGCGTGAGGGTGACCCGGTAGCCCTTGGCCCGGAATTTCGCCTGGAGGAGCTCCTCAAACTGCTCGCCATTCATGTGCTCCAGTTCTCCCAGGCCCGCGTGCTGCAGCGCAGTCTCACGCCGGCGGCGAAGAAGGCGCAGGCCGACGATCGTCAACCCCACGACAGCGAGGCCGATCAAGAACCCCGCAAGAAGTGAGTCGAACCGCCGCCAGCCGAAGAGGAACGCGATAACGGCGACCGCGAAGAATGCATTTGCGAGGCCATCCGCCTGTCGCTCTCTTTGTTTGCGCGTCTGCACCATGGGAAGCTCCTCTCCTTCTGTGGCCTCCATCCCATCGGTACCCATGAGCGGGGGCTTGAGCATGATGCCCCAGGCGGCTCTCGAGCACGCAAGCATGCTCCGGAGCTTGGGGGCCAGGGTGAGGGAGGTGCGCCTGCCGTCGCAGCTCGAGGAGCTCGATGGTCTCATCATCCCT
>CAZDGO010000287.1:0-3731 GCA_964504825.1 uncultured Gaiellales bacterium | reverse complement strand
GTTGGCGAGATGGGCCGGGGATCTAAATCGGCGGCCCATCGCCCCGATCCCGGGCCGTATCCTGGCCCTTGGAGGGCCAAACTTTGAATTGTTTAACCTGTGGCAGCCGGCAGCCCGAAGACCGTCGGTTCTGTACATCGTGTGGGTCCTCGCTTGCCCAAGGCTGTCCCTCCTGCGGAGCTGCGACCGACCACGGAGCAAGATTCTGCGGTGACTGCGGGGCGGTGATCGATGCCTCGGCTCCGCCTTCAGCCGTCATTCCGCCCGAGAAGCCGCAAGCGAGGGCCGCCTCCGGTGAGCGCCGCTTCGTCACGGTGCTCTTCGCCGATCTAGTTGGTTTTACCCCTTATTCCGAGAATCGCGATGCCGAGGAAGTCCGGGATCTGCTTACCCGCTATTTCGATCGGGCCCGCGACATCGTTCAGCGTTTCGGGGGAGTAGTCGACAAGTTCATCGGCGATGCCGTGATGGCCGTCTGGGGTGCGGAAAACATTCAGGAAGATGATGCCGAGCGAGGGGTCCGGGCGGCCCTGGAATTGGTCGACGCGGTCAATGCCCTCGGAGAAGACCTTGGCATCGAGGGCTTGAAGGCTCGAGTCGGCCTCATGTCAGGAGAGACCTCGGTCGGGCCCGGAGGCAACGAAAAGGGTCTGGTGGTTGGCGATCTGGTCAACACGGCTTCGCGGCTCCAATCGATCGCCGAACCCGGAGCCGTACTGGTCGGGACCGCCACCCGCGATCTGGCATCGGCGGGGATCGAATTCGAGGATCTCGGCACGCATGAGGTCAAGGGCAAGTCCGATTCAGTCCAAGCCTGGAAGGCGCGCCGGGTCATCGCCGGCGTGGGCGGATCGAGAAAGAGCGGCGGCCTGGTCGCCCCGTTTGTTGGTCGAGATCAGGAGATGCGGCTGCTCAAGGACCTTCTCGATACCACCGGGAAGGAGGGGCGGGTGCGGATGATCTCGGTTATCGGCGAAGGTGGCACAGGCAAGACCCGATTGATCGACGAGTTCTGGCAGTACATCGATGGCGTGATCGCTGACATCTACTGGCACGTGGGTAATTCTCCTTCGTATGGGGAGGGTCTCACCTTCTGGGCATTGGGAGAGATGGTCCGGCGCCGCTGCGGCATCGTCGAAACCGACGACGACCATCGCACGGTCACCAAGCTGCGAACGGCGCTGGCCGAATATGTAGCCGATCAGGATGACCGCGCCTGGATGGAGCCGCGCCTGTCAGCTCTGCTCGGGTTGACCGCGTTGACAACTTCCGACCGGGCCGACCTCTTCGGCGCCTGGCGATCCTTCTTCCAGCAAGTCTCTATTCGGGGGACGACGGTGATGGTGTTTGAGGACATTCATCTGGCGGACAAGGGCCTGCTCGATTTCATCGACGAGTTCGCTTCGCTCGGATCCAACTATCCGGTGCTGCTTATCACTCTCGCTCGACCGGAGTTGCTCGAACGGAGTCCGGGGTGGGGTTCAGGCAGAGCCAATTCAGTTTCCATCTGGCTCGGCCCGTTAGCCAACGCCGATATGTCCGTTCTGATAAGCGGCATGGTCCCCGGTGTCTCCTCGGATCTGGTCGAGCGCTTGGTCAACAAAGCCGGTGGAATCCCGCTCTACGGGGTGGAATTGGTGCGGATGCTCCACAACCGCGGTGCCATCGTGGGAGGCGACGGTGAGTTTCGGGTGGCGGAGGATGTCACCCGGCTCGATGTCCCTGACTCGCTGCACGGGGTGGTTGGGGCCCGGATCGATCAGCTCGACAAACCGGATCGCGAGTTGCTCCAGGATGCTTCCGTGCTCGGGCAGTCGTTCACGGTGCGGGCGCTGGCCGCCCTGCGCAACGAGGACGAAGCCGGCCTGATCGGACGCCTCGATCCGTTTGTGCGCTCAAGCCTGCTCCGGATCGAGAACGACCCTCGTTCACCCGAGCGGGGCCAATACCAGTTCGTCCAATCTCTGATTCGCGAGGTCGCCCATGCCCGGCTGACCAGGGCCGAACGTCGCAGGCGCCATCTCGAAGTGGCGCAGTACTTCGAGCACATGGATGACCCGGAGCTGGCGGCCGCCGTCGCCAGCCACTACGCCGCAGCGCTCGAAGCCTCTCCCGATGGATCGGAGGCGGAAGAAATCGCCTCACGTGCCACAACCGCATTGACGGCTGCTGCCCAAAGAGCCGCCGATCTCCACTCTCACGAGCAAGCGGTATCCCTGTGCCGTCAGGCCATGGCCATCAGCCGCGACCCGCTATCGATCGGGCGGCTCCAGGTCATGGCTGCCGAGTCTGCTCATGCGCTACTCGACGACACTGAAGCTGAGCAATGGGCCCGCTCAGCTATGCAGGCGTTCGAGCAAGCTGGAGATACTGATGGCGCTCTTCTAGCCGCGACCAGCCTGGCCCGAATGCTTAACGACTCGCGCCGGGGAGCCTCGGCGGCTGAGGTCCTGGAGCCGCAGATCTCGGGACCGACAATTGAGAGCCCCGCCTTCGCCAGAGCGGCCGCCGAACTGTGCAGGGCATTCATGTTCCTGCGAAGACAAGATGAGGCTCTCGACCTGGGCGAGAGAGCTTCGGCGCTGGCCGAGCGGTTCAATCTTGTTCCTGTCGTCACCGATCTGTTCATCACCAGGGGGACGCTGCTTGCCACCCGCGGCCGCGCTCGAGAGGGAATGGCGTTGCTTCGAGCGGGATTGGATCTAGCGGAAAGCAACGAACTAAGTCGATCGATCAAGCGGGCACTCAACAACCTGGCCTATTTCGGGGTCGCCGACGACTGGCGGGCCTCTAGCGAGTTCACACTCCGTAGCCACGAATATGCCCGGAGGGTTGGGGAACCCTTTGGTCTGATCCTTGCCGGTCTGGACCGTTTCAACGATGCCATCGAAAGAGGCGACTGGGACCTCGCCGAGACGTATCAGGCGGAATTGGAAATGGACAGATTGCAGGAGACCAACAAGTCCATAGTCGAGCGGCTTCTGTTGATCAAGCGGATTTGGACCGGCGAGGTGGATCAGGTCATCAAGGAATTCGACGCGTTCCTCCAGAAGGCTGCCCGGGTGAGCGCAGAGAGTGCCGAGATCGACATCGAACTGACCCATTTGTCAGCCCTGGCTCAGTTCTTCATGGGACATGCAGAGGAGTCGTTCCAGGTCGCCCTCACACTTGACGACGACACCCCCAACCTTTCTGACGTCGATCTGGCCCTGTACTGCGCCATGTATCTGCGAGACCCGGAGAAGATGGAACAGGTCGCCGGGCTGTTCGCCTCCAAGACCTATCGGGGCGAGCGAGTTGACCTGCTCAACATGGCGATCGAGGGAGCGAGCTCAGTTCTCGCCGGGGACAAGGGACGCGGGGTGCCTTTGCTTCAGGAAGCCATCCGCAGGGCAGACATCTATGCCAGCCCGATCCAGGCGGCAATGCTTACTGCCCTTTCGGCACATCTGCTTGGAACGGACACCGACGTCGGCGCCGAACTCGGTCGGCGAGCGTATCAAATCTGCGTGGAGCGGCGGCTTCCGGCGATCATCGATCTGGTACCCGAAGCGATGATCGCCGATTCGGCCGTAGTCGCTTGGTCGAGCTAGTTGGCCGCTGCCCGGCGGTTCCCAGGGTGCGGTTGTTGATGATGGAGCGGATCACTTGGCCAGGCGGTCGACACCCCCCGGGGGCCGGCCAGCGAATTCAGATGATCGGATGCGTTTGAGAGGAAACTGAGAGCGGCG
>CAZDGO010000286.1:0-3751 GCA_964504825.1 uncultured Gaiellales bacterium | reverse complement strand
GGCCCCGCTGCCGAGTCGGCGCTCGCGGTCAACTCCAGGAAGAAATCCTCCAAGCCCTGCTCAACCGCGGGTATGAGCGCGCGCACGTCGATGCCCTCCGCCACCAGGCGCCTCACCATCTCCGGGGCGGCGTCGTCGGCGGCGCGCACGTCGATGTACTCGCCGTCATCGACTACCGCGCGCGCGCCGACCATTCCCCGCAGCACCTCGAGCGCGCGCCGCTGATCACTGGTGAGCACCTTGACCGACATATCCTTGGGCCGCAACTCCGCCACGGGGCCCTGCACCACGATGCGCCCCCTGTTCATGATCACGGCTCGGTTGCATATCTGCTCGACTTCATGCAGCAGATGCGACGAGAGGAAGACCGTGGTCCCCCGGCGCCCCAGCTCACGCACGAGCTCACGCACGTCCTTCATCCCTTGGGGATCAAGGCCGCTGGTAGGTTCGTCGAGGATGATGAGTTCGGGTTCGTGCATCAACGCCTGGGCGATGCCGAGCCGTTGCTTCATGCCGTGGGAGTAGCCGGCCACCCGAGAGTCACCCCGGCGGCCGAGCCCGACGATATCCAACACCTCCGAGATGCGCGCCTCAGTCACGTCACCGTGCATCCGCCCCAGCAAGCGGAGGTTGCGCCGCCCGGTCATGTTGGGATAGAACGCCGGGACATCGACAAACCCACCCACGTGCCGCAGTGCCTCTTGGCGCCGGTCTGGAACCCGGTGATCGAGTATCTGAGCATAGCCGGACGTGGGATAGATCAGACCGAAGATCATACGGATGGTGGTCGTCTTGCCGGCGCCGTTCGGCCCCAGGAAGCCGAAGATGTCGCCGCGGCACACACTGAGGTCGAGGTTGTCGACCGCCCGCAGCCGGCCGAAGTCCTTGGTGAGCTGGTGTGTGGAGAGGACGACGGGACGGTCGGCGCACGATTCGTGCGCCGACCGTCCCGTCTCCGGACTACTTGATGCCGGCGACAAGAGCAGCGAGGTCGGCCTGAGAGACGCTCCCCGCGGCGAAGACCACGGTGCCGTTCTCCGCGAACGCCATGGCCGCGCCAAGTCGGGTGCTCAGCTGATAGACCGCGTGCGGGCCGACCGGCGTGGGAGTTCCGAGAACAGGCACCTTCGCCAGCTCGGCCGTGACCTTGGACAAGTCGGCCGCGCTGATCGTGGTCTCGACCAGGAACACCGTCCCGAAGCCCTCACCATACCGAAGGACCACTATCGGGGCTCCTCCCCCGCCAAGAGCCGGGGGACGAACTCCTCCCCCGAGAGCCGGGGAACCGGACCCGCCCTTTTCGCCGGCCGGCAGGACATGCGCACCCTTGAAGGGTAGTGCCGCACTCGCAGGCGTGAGCAAGGTGAAGCCCGCCTGAGCTTGAGCCTCGGCCAGGGTAAGCGGCGCCGGTTCCTTCGCGTCCGTCGCGCCCTTCGGCGCGCCGGGATGCATCCCGGCGATCATAGCGTCGGGCAACGGGAGGGACGTATGTTCGACCTTGGCGCCGTCGGGCGGGGTGAACTCGAAGACGCCGGCCGCGATCGGATCATACGAGACGCGGGTGAACCCGGCCGACAGCACCGGTTTGGCGTCTCCCTTCGCGAAGACCTGTACCTGTAGAGGCACGAAGGTCACGCCGTCGATTGCAACCTGCACTGAACCGAACACGGTGTTCGTCGCTGTGGGGGTCATGGTCAACAGATACGCGGCCCGTCCGGCCACTTTCACCTGACCGACGGCCAGCGTCGCATCAGGAGCCAGCGTGATAATGAAGTCTTGGATCCTCGCCGAGAGGTCGACCCCCGCCGCCGCGCTCCCGACGCTGTCACCGGTCGCGGTCTCTGCCTTCGGCTTCACCGGCAACGCATACTCCGTCGCCGTACCGGCCTGCGAGCTATACACCCACAGACTGGTGCCGTCAGTCACCATCGCGGTGTCGCCCTGAGAACTCTGCGACTCCAGGCGGACCTTCCTGCCATCGAGCCACATTCTGCCCGATCCGCTCTGCAGCAGAGAGGCGATGCCGGAACCGCCGGCCAAACCGCCGCCCGAACCGCCGGCCGAACCGCCGGCCGGAGCGAGCAACAGCCCAATCGGGCCGAGAAGGTCGTTGGTCCACGTCACGTCGCCGCTCACCGTCGCCGTCTTCGGCGCACTCTCGGCGACTTTGGCCAGAAGCTCAGTCGGAGTCAGTGAAGGCAGGTCGGACCCGCCCTGCGCTCGAGCAATCGCTATCCCGGCCGTCAGTGCCGCGACTACCACCACCGCCGCGACTATGGTCACTATCTTCTTTCGCTGCATCGGAATGCTCCCTTCAGGGCTGATGCCGCAGAGTCACGTCCACTTCGTTTTTTTATGATACCCCTCATATGTGAAGAAAATGCGTGAAGACAGGCCGGATCGCCGTCGGTGTTGTGGCACCGAGGACAGGTCCGTATGATGGGCCCTGGGACAACCGGGCGAACGGCGAGCTCCGGAAGGGAAGAGCATGGACCAGGCGAAAAAGACTGTGGCCATCGTCGGAGCCGGCATCGCGGGGCTCTGTGCCGGGGTCTACGCGCAGATGAACGGATACCAGTCGCGCATCTACGAGCAGCACACGGCGCCGGGAGGCCTCTGTACAGCCTGGAGACGCCACGGCTACACCATAGATCTTTGCATCCACTGGTTGGTTGGCTCTCGGCCGGGCATCGCCATGCACGAACTCTGGCGAGAAGTGGGCCTGGTGCAGGGCACTGAGATCATCGACCTGGACGAGTTCGCCCGCCTGGAGACATCCGGAGGAGAGGCGGTCGTCTTCTACCGCGATCTGGACCGTACGGAACGGCATCTTCTAGAGCTGGCACCGGCCGATGCGACTCTTATCCGCCGATTCTTCAGCGACGCACGACGCCTCTCGGGCAAGGACCTCCGCTCCGACCTACCTCCGCGATACCTCAGGGGCCGGCTCGACCAACTGAAGGCCATGCCCATGCTATTGCCCTTTATGAAGCCGTTTCGCACCTGGGGCAGACTCTCCCTAGCCGACTTCGCCGACCAGTTCTCCAGCCCGGCGTTGCGCGAGACATTCCGCCTCTGGTGGCACCCCGAGATGACGGTCTTTACGCTGCTGATGACGCTTGTCTGGCTCCATGATCGGCAGGCGGGATACCCCATCGGAGGCTCGCTGCCGCTGGCGCGGTCGGTGGAGAGACGCTACCTGGACCTGGGCGGCGAGATCGAGTATGGCGCACACGTGGCTTCGGTCATCGTGGAAAGCGACCGCGCGGTGGGACTCCGAATGTCCGATGCGAGCGAACGACGCGCCGAATGGGTGGTCTCGGCCGCCGACGGCCACTCGACGATATTCGACCTTCTGGAAGAACGCTACCTCGACGAGACCCGACGTCACTTCTATCGTGACGCGCCCCGCTTCCCCTCGATCGTCTTCGTAGGGCTGGGAGTGAACCGCTCCTTTGCCGACGAGCCGCGGGTGGTGAGCGGCTGGAGCCTCCCCGCGCACCCGCCCTTGGCGCTGCAAGGTGTCGACAGGGATCGAGTGGCTGTGCGCATCCACAACTTCGACCCCACCCTCGCCCCGGCAGGGAAGACGGTTATCACCGTCACGCTAGAAGCCGACTACGACTACTGGGTCGCCCTTGCCGCCGAAGACTCGCGTTATGAAGAAGAGAAAGCGAAGATCGCCGCCGCGGTCGTTAAGTTGCTGGAGAAACGCTTCCCGGGGTTGAGCACCCACCTGGAGATGGTCGAC
>CAZDGO010000285.1:0-3754 GCA_964504825.1 uncultured Gaiellales bacterium | reverse complement strand
CACACCACCCCAGGAGGAAGACATGACCATGTTCCGACGCATCGACCATATCGAGATCACGCCTGCGGACTTCGAGCGTTCGATCGCCTTCTATACGGAGGTTCTCGGCTTTGAGGTGAAGCAACGGATCAGCGTCGACGTTCACCCGCTTCGCGACATCATCTATCTGGAACTGGGCGATACCGTGCTCGAACTACTCGACATCGTGGGTGCCGCGGACCCGGCCCCCGAGGGGCCTCGCGTAGGCTACCGGATGATGGCGATCGAGGTCAAGAACATGGATGGCGCATTGGCATACCTGGCAGAGAAAGGCATCCGCCCTTCTCAGGAGCCTGGTCCCGCCGGCGGTTCCCGCAGGGCCGAGATCAAGGACCCCGACGGCATCTCCATCGAACTTCGGGAATGGTGATCACCCCCGTTTCCTATCCCTACAGAAAGGGAACCCTTAAACCGACACACATTCTCGACCGGGTCGGTCCGCAATGGATCGACACCAGCCGGGCCCGCGCAGCCAGGTCGGCATCAGTGGGGTTGGCGGGCATTAGTTCGGAGGTGGTACAAATGGCCGAATTCTCGGTTAATAGTTCTCTTGAGCGACGGCTCGTGGCTCACAGGACGGTTGCCTGGCAACACGGACTGCTTGGTGGTCTCGCGGCCGGTGTGGTTATGGGCCTCTCTCTCATGGTGGCTATGGCCATAACGGGAGACGGGTTCTTCCGTCCCCTAGAGTTAATCGGTTCGGTGTGGTACGGAGCCATCACGACCAGCACGACGGTCATCATCGTCGGACTGCTCACACATCTGGCGGTTGCGGCTATCCTTGGCGCGATATGGGGGTACGTTTTCTCCTACGTCAAGGTAGAGCCGATCATCAGCGGTCTCGTTTTCGGCGCGATCGTGTGGGTCGCCATGCAATACCTCATTCTGCCGTTCGTCGCCAACTACATTCTCGGAGGAATCACGGCCTACCAGCTCTTCTACTTCGGAGCGGAAAGCGGATTCTCACTCTGGATGGTGCTCGGCGCCTATCTCATCTTTGGCGCCGGACTTGGGGTCTTCGAGGAGTTGGCCGACCGGAGGCGGGTGCAAAGGAGCGCACGCCCATAGCGATACGCTGGCGGCGGCACGTCCGCGCAAGCACGTTGACGGCGGGGCGTCCCTCGTAAGGGGCGCCCCGTCTCGTAAGGGCCGCCCCGTTACTGTTCCACACAAGGCGAGATCACTGTGCCGTCCAACCACCGTCCACCAGCAAACTGGTCCCTGTGACGAGCGAAGAGGCCGGCGAAGCCAAGAACAGCACGGCCGCCGCCACTTCCTTCACCTGGCCGATCCGCCCCAGCGGGATACGACTGACCGCCTGCTTGTAGAACTCCGGGTCGGCGAGGTACGGGCGGGTAAGAGACGTCTCGATGAACGTAGGGCAGACGGAGTTCACCCGGATCCCGAGAGGCGCCAGTTCCAACGCCACCGCCTTGGTGAGGCCCTCCACGCCGTGCTTACTGGCGCAATACACGCTGCGCCCGGGAAAGCCCACGTGCCCGAAGTCCGAAGACACGTTGACCACGGAACCGCCTCCCCCGGCCGCCATCACCCGCGCCGCCGCCTGCGTGACCCTGAACGTCCCCATGAGGTTGAGTTCGATAAGTGCGCGCAAGTGTTCCTCGCTTACTTCGAGGAACGGCTCCGGCACGTTCCCCCCCGCGCTGTTCACAAGGATATCGATCTGGGGAAGGCCACCGACTGCCTCTCGCACCTGAGCCGGATCGGTTACATCACACGCGCGAAACGTAGCTCCGCGGATTGACGCGGCGGCCTCCTCGAGCCGAGGACCACCCCGCGCTACGAGCACCACCTCCGCCCCCGCCTCGGCAAGCGCCTGGGCACAGCCGAAGCCGATGCCTCGGCTCCCGCCGGTGACCACCGCAACCCGGCCACCGACCCGATACAAAGATAAGACGTATTCTTGCTCTGGTGTCATGGACTCTCCTCCTCACCCCGGCACGGAACGCGTAACCCCACGTCCCACGTACACCCGCTTGTTACGTGCGTGCCGCCCGCAGGCCTGGGCCACGCAATCGGAGCGGTAGGCGACGACCGCAGTATCGCACAGGGCGACGGCCTCCGCGAGGGCGCGAGGTGCATCCGCCATGGGGCAAGGTACACTGGTGGCATGACCACCATCTTCATCGACGCAGACGCCTGCCCCGTGACCCGGGAGACGCTCTCTATCGCCCGAGCGCACAAGATCCCCGTGGTGATGGTCGCCAACGGCGCTCAGAACCTGTCGCGCTACGCGGGCCAGGTCGGAGTGGAGACCGTGCAGGTAGGCTCCGGGCGCGACATCGCCGACTTCGCCATCGTGACCCGACTGCACGCCGACGACATCGTAGTGACCGGGGACATCGGACTTGCGGCCATGGCCCTCGGTCGCGCCCGAGCGATCAGCTTCCGCGGCCGCGTCTTCGCGCACGAGACGATCGACATGGAACTGGCGCTTCGCCATGCCGAACAGCAACACAGGCGGGCCGGGGGCAGAACCCGCGGACCCGCGCCCTTCGAGAACGAAGACCGGGAGCACTTCATCGAAGCGCTGGAGTGTATGCTCCATAGCGATCGTCTCTAAGAACGAGGAGGTTGCCATGAACATAGCCATCATCGGCGCAGGGAACGTCGGCCGCGCCCTGGCGTCGTCGGCGGTCCGAGCGGGTCACGTCGTAATCCTGACCTCGCGCGACCCAGACGATGCCGCCGCCGCAGCGGTTGAGATCGGAGCCCGCGCGTCGGCGACCAACCGGGCGGCCGCAGAACAGAGTGACATCGTGATCCTAGCCGTGCCGACGGATGTCCGAGCGGCCGTCGTCTCCGAGTTGGGCGACACTCTGAGAGGGAAGATCGTCATCGACGTCTCCAACCGGCCGACTCCCGACGCCACCGGCGGCACCGGCCCCACTTCGGCCGCCGAGGAACTCCAAGCACTAGTGCCCCATGCGTCGCTCATCAAGGCCTTCAACACCGCTTTCGCCTCGCGGCAGACGGAGCCGATCGTGGGCGGCATAGCAATCGATGGCTTCGTCGCAGGTGACGATGAAGCGGCCAAGAAGACGGTGCTCGATCTCGTCGCCTCGATGGGGTTCCGGCCGATCGACGCCGGCCCGCTGCTGTTCGCGCGCACCCTCGAAGGCATGGGCTGGCTGAACATCACTCTGAACATGGCCGGCGGCACGTGGCAGGAGAGCTGGAAACTGCTCGGCCCTGACTCTGTCAGCTGACCGGCACGCGACAGACCAGACACCTGCACGGCACAGAAGTGACAAGGGTGACGATGCGGGTTCGCGTGAAGATCTGCGGGATGACGGATATCGCCGGCGCGCAGGCCGCCGTCGCAGCCGGCGCCGATGCGGTCGGGTTCGTGTTCGCGCAGTCGCCGCGGCAGGTCGACCTCGAGCGCGCCTTAGCGATCGAAGCGACGATCCCGCCCTTCGTGGCCCGGGTAGCGGTGTTCCGCCACCCGGATCCGGCCGAGGTGCTGCAAGTAACCGGCGCTCTGCAGCCTGATCTTGTGCAAACCGAGATCGATGATGTGCTCCTCGAGGCGCTGTTGGGGCGGATCCGCCTGTTGCCGGTGGTGCACGATGGCCCCGATCTCGAGCGAGATGTGGCCTACGTCCTCGGCGCCCTGGGAGACCAAACCCCCGTGCTGATGGAAGCCGCCGGGCCGGGAGGCCGCGGCATCGCTCCCGACTGGGAACGCGCC
>CAZDGO010000284.1:0-3756 GCA_964504825.1 uncultured Gaiellales bacterium | reverse complement strand
GTGCCGGGGCGCTATGGACTTATTCGACCCTCCAGCGTGCCTGGAGGAGGTTCCCGGCTTCTTCCCACCAGACGGTGTGTGCCGTAGCGCCTGGGACCCACGTTCGCCGTCGTACCCCAGGGTTGGGTTCACCTCCAGAACCCCAAACCTCCCCTTGCTGCGGGTCAGGGCAGCGTATAGCGTCGCGCGGGAGGACCGTGGTTCACGACCCGCGTCCGGGGTACCCTGAGTCCTAGCGATCGGGAAGGAGCGCGCCATGTGCATGACGTGCGGGTGCGGCGAGCCGATGAACCGCCACGGCGACGACGCGAATATCACCTACGACCAGCTCCAGGCGGCCGCGAACGCCGCCGGGATCGACCCCGAGAAGGCGGCCGACAACATCCACGACCTCGCGAAGAAGGTCCGTGACGAAGGGATGCCGGCCTAAGGAAGGGCATCCCCAGACCGCGATCCCGAGACGTCTCGTCGAGACGCCCGGCGCTCGGCCGTACCAGGCACTCACAGAGAGGGCGAACATGGAGCAGCCCGACCCGGGGCACGAGGACGGCCCGCCGCAGGAGTCGCCGGTCCCGCCGGATGCTCCCGTGGAGACGCCGGAGGCCGACCCGAGCACGGAGGGCGCGCCCGACCCTGAGAGGCCCGCGTCGGTGCCCGCGGATCCGGACACCACCGAGGAGCAGATCCAGGAGGCCTTCGAGTAGACGGGCGCCCCCGGCGTCACGCCTCGGCGCGCTCGCACTGTACGAGGGATGCGGAGTTCCTCGATACCGGCGAGCGGAACCGCTCCGCGAGGGATCGCAGGCCCGCGCCATGGTGATGGAACGTCTGCTGTGAGCGATCGACTTCCGCGTCACGGCGTGAAGGGGTCAGTGACCGCGTGCGCCGGGGCGCGTGGACTTTATTAGACCCTTAAGACGAGCCAAGGCCTAGATGGCACTCGGTGAACTCGTCGAGGAAGCGCACGCCGCGGTGAGAGAGCGTTCCGGAAGGTACCTAGGTCTGGGCCCCCCTATCCGGATCGGGCGGCGGGGAGTGCCGAGGGGTCGTGAGCCATCCCACCAGGGCTGGGCGGGGCTTCCAGCCGCGTCGATCTCGGCCAGGAGCCGTGTGCGCGCCGGGCGCGGGCGTGGCGATCACGGACTCCTCGCCGCAGGTGAGACAACCGCGGGTCAGTTCCTACGGGGCCAGAACGCTCGCGCTTTGCCGTGACCCGCGGACACGGTGCCCGGCTCATTGCATGCCGGGCATCGTTCCTCGTCCGTGTCGACGTCGGTCAGCTGACGGTGGTGGTCGCGGTCACGGTCGCGGTGCCGGTCTTGGTCTTCGTAGTCAGCGTCAGCGTGTACAGACCTGTAGGGGCGAACTTTGGCACCGTGAATGTGAAGCTGAACGCGCGAGTCTTGCTCGGGCCCACGAGCATCGGGTACGAGAACGAGAACTGCCGCCCGGCCGGTCCCACCAGCGTCTGCGTCACCGTCACAAGTTGCCACTGGTCCAAGGTGTTTGTGATGCTCTCCGCAACCGTGATCGGAGCCCCCCGCACAGCATTATCTGTAAGGGAGACCGTCACGGTCAGGTCACCACCGGTGGCTGTGCCGGTCGTGCCGAGTGCTGGGAAGCGCCAACGGCCAGCGCCGTCATGACCGCCGTGAGTACTACGAATTTCCGCATGCCTCACCTCCTGTAGCCAGAACTTCTGTTGATCCTTCCTGTCCCCGTCGCCGCTCTCCTCCTTCCCGTCGCCCGCTCTCCTTGGGAGTACGCGCCTTGGTAGTACGCGCTAACACGCTCCGCGGTTCACGATTCGGTGTGGAATCTCGTTATGAGCTGGCCGACGTGATCGACCTGCTGGCGCTTCAGCCTGTCAGGAGATCTGATCTCCCTCGGCTGATCTCCCTCGGCCAGCGTCACCACTCACTCTAGGGAGGCGTGGTTCATGGAATGGACAGGTCAGGTTTAGGCGGGAGATAAGCCCCGTCGGCGCCATGCTGTGGGGAACGCGGCGGCTGTCGGATGCGCCCTCGTTCAACTTCAGGATGGGGGTGCCCGGCTGGCCCCCGTCGGACGAAAAGGCAAGGAGTAGTAGGGCGACAGCTGTCGCGACGGGCTGCGGTGCCAGGGTCGACGGCGCGGCGCTGAGGTTCGTCTATCACACCCCTGGGGCGAACTCTCTGGCGTGCGCCAGTGTTCTGTTACCTGGGGGGCCGCGCAGATGTGCCCGTGCGCGCCGGGGCGCGTGGACTTTATTGACCGGTCGATTCTGGGAGCGTAATCGGCGGAGAATGAGTCTGATGGACGTGCGATCGATCCGGGGCAGCCTAGTCCTGTTGATGGCTATCACGGTACCGGCGTGCGGCCCGGACGAGCCGGTTGCTCCTCCCGGCATCTTCTTCCCAACGGTTCCCATCGGGGATGCCTACCCGAGTGCGTTGATGGAAGGGGTACTAGAAGAGCGGGCCGGCTGCCTGTTCGTCACCGCTGATCAAGATCATTGGCTCTTGCTCTGGCCGGAGGGCTACACGGCCCGAGCCGCAGAGGGTCAACTCGATGTACTCGACGAGAGTGGCGAGGTCGTGGGGCGCGTGGGCGAGCCGCTACGCGTCGGCGGTGGAGAAACGAATCCGATTGAGGTTGGCGGCGCGGCTGAGGCCGAACGCTCGGCATCCGAGCTCACCGGACTCGACATTCCGGAGAGATGTGGCGACCTCTACTGGATCGTCTCGCCGTACTAGCCGTGCCGCGCTTCTTCCCTGAGCTTCGGCATCCAAGACCGTGGCCAAGCGCGCCGGGGCGCGTGGCCTTTACCGTCAAGCGCGGGACGCTCGCGCCATAGAGCGATCCCTCGCCGTTGGTCTCACCGCGTGATGAACTCCCGAACGAAGGCCGCCCGGTTGACGACCGAATCTCGAGGCACATCGACGAGGACATATCCCGCTCGTTCGTAGGCCTCCAAGAGCGCCTCCTGGAAGGGAAGGGTGTCCGCGAATGACATCGTCCTCTCATCGTCAACCGAGTAGATCTCCTCCCAGGGCTCGAGGATGAGAATCTCGGGGTGGTACCGGTACACCTCGGAGGCCAAGAGGCTCGGCGTCGGATCGATCTCCATCAGGACTGCGTAGGCGATGCAGTCTGGGACGCCCCGGTCAAACAACGTGGGCCCTCCCCAACGCTGGGCCGCCTCGTGCTTGTCGATCGACCGCCGGAGGAGCAGCTCCACGAACAGGGATGGATCGCGATCGTGGGTGCCAGAGCCGCCGAGCGCTCGCTGTTCCGCGAGGATCTCTCTGGCTGGCTCATCCACGCGGCGGATATCAGCTCCGACTTGGTCGAGTATCGCCGTCTTCCCTGATCCTGGGCACCCGTGAGGATGTACAGGCCCGCCGGTTCCGTCATGGGTCCACCTTGACATGGCTTGGCTGTGGTGCGCTCCCCACGTGCGAGAGGAGCCGCAAGCGCCGGCGCGCGTGGACTTTACTAGCGCTCTCGTCCGGTCATGGCCGAGGTCATGGTGAACGGGCCCGACGACGGAGCTCAGTCAGCAGTTGCCTATGCTTCTCGGGCTGGTTGCGAACTGCAATCAGTATGCGTAGAGGAGGCTCACCATGGCCAAGCTGATCTACTCGGCGATCACGTCGCTCGACGGCTACGTAGCCGACGAGGACGGCAACTTCGACTGGGCTGCGCCCGACGAGGAGGTGCACACCTTCGTCAACGACCTCGAGCGGCCGGTCGGCACCTACCTCTACGGGCGCC
>CAZDGO010000283.1:0-3765 GCA_964504825.1 uncultured Gaiellales bacterium | reverse complement strand
CCCGCCTTTGTAGCCAGACTCACTTCTAGGGCCCTTGACGCTGTATGTCGTGTCTGACATAATGCGTGCGATGATGCCAGGTTCTGCCAACAAGCCTCTCGTGTGGCTGCGCGGCGAGATCAAGACGCCGCCGATGTCCAGCGCCGCGCGTCTCGAGGCCGGGCTCTTGCTGCGTCGTTTACAGCGCGGAGACTCGATCGGCATGCCGCACTCGCGCCCGATGCCCTCGGTCGGCGTGCGCTGACGCAGGCCATGCCCAAGGCCGTGATCGATGCCTGCAATCGCCGGTTCCGCGAGTACGACGCCATCGTGGGCGGAAAGGAATGAGCGACATGGACAAGACCAAACGCAGCCGTCTCGAAGCCGCTGGCTGGCACGTGGGTGACGCAGCCGACCTGCTCGAGCTCACCGCTGAGGAGGCGGCTTTCGTCGAGCTCAAACTCGCACTGGCCGATTATCTTCGTGACATCCGCGCCTCGCATGGATGGACCCAGACGCACGTCGCGCGTGTACTCGGATCCAGCCAGTCCCGGGTGGCCAAGATGGAGGCGGCCGACGCGTCCGTCTCGGTCGACCTGCTCGTCAAGTCGCTTCTGACGCTCGGTGCCTCCCGCAAGGAAGTCGGCCAGGTCATCGCGAGGGCGGCATAACAAGGTGAACCTTCCGAGGAGGCCCGCGCAGAACGCGGCACTCGGAATTGGAAACCACCGGGTGAAGGGCTTGACCGAATCATGAGCACGACGACCATAGAGTGGACGGAGGCAACGTGGAATCCCGTCACTGGGTGCTCGAAGGTGTCCCCAGGTTGTCTCCGCTGCTACGCGGACGCAGTTATGCGACGGAGAAACCGTAGACGCTGCATGGGTTGGAATCGACTCCGTCATCCTCGATGGTGCACGACACAGCCACGGCGAAGGAATCGGGCACCGAGCACGCTTCGGCAGCGTACGAACGGAATATCGACTGTCTCCAGGTCGCCTGCGTCTAAACTGCCCGACGCGGTCTACGCGGTCGCTACATGGTAGGCAGCAAGAGCTCGATCTCCTCGCGAAGAGGCTTGAGACTGCTTGTCGCCGTGCTCCAGATCCGGTCCAGATCCAAGCCGAAGTACTCGTGAACGACGATGTTTCGCATCCCCACTATGTCGGCCCATGGCACGCCGGGCGAGTTTGCCTTGAGTGCCTGAGAAAGCCGAGCCACTGCCTCACCGATGATCTGCAAGTGGTAGACCACCCAGACCTGCACCATCTCGTCAGAACGGAATCGCTCTTCTCCAAAGCCGGTCTGCTCTTCGATTTTGTCGATGGCATCCGAGATGTCGATCAGCCGCTCGCGGTCCGTCCTCACAGACGTACGGCCTCCCCGAGCACGCGCTCACGGATCCGCGTCTTGAGACCGGACTCGCTAACAACATCGACCCGTGAGCTCAGTGCTGCCTCGAGTTCGCGTATGAGCGCGGCCTGATCAAGCAACGTGGTTCCCGCGCGAAAGCGAACGAGGAAGTCAATGTCGGAATCGGGACCGGCTTCGCCCCGGGCGACCGAGCCGAAGATGCGGACATCCTCGGCACCATGGCGCTCGGCGATTGCCAGGATGTCCTCTCGGCGTACCTTGATGATCTCTGAAGCGGTCATGTCGAGTAACCCCCAGGGCGAGTCGGGGCACATGCACGCCGCAGCGCGCGCTTGGCGTGTGCCCAGACACAGCTTACCGCAAGCTGCCATTGGCCCGCCAGCGCACGGGGTCGCCATAGGGCATATTGCCGCAGGCCCTTGCGCCCGCGGTCACGATATTGGATAGTATAGCTATGCAAAACCATGACCAAGACCGATGGGAAACCCTGGGGCGGGTCGCAGAGTCGCAGGCCGGCTACTTCAGCGTCCGTCAAGCGGAAGAGGCCGGTTTCCACCGCTCCGGCCTCATGCAACATTCCCGCGAAGGCGGGAGACTGCAACATGTAAGCCGCGGTCTCTACCGCCTGCGTTTCTTCCCGGGTTCCCCCTTCGAGCACATCGCGGCAGCCTGGGTCTCGGCTGGACCCAACCGGGCCGTGATCTCCCACGAGAGTGCCCTCGAGCTCTTCCGCTTGGCAGACGTGGCTCCTTCGGACGTGCACATCACATTGCCGCGAAGTTTCCGCCATCGACGACCACCCTTCGGCGTCAGTTACCACTTCCCCCGTGTTGGCCTTGCGGTCGATGAGGTGCAAATGGCCCAGGGGATGCGAGCGACGTCGGTGGAGCGCACACTCGCGGATGTGGCGGAAGGCGGCACGCAACCGGAGCAGGTCAGACTAGCGATCCGCCAGGCGCTGGAACGTTCCGTCACCACAGCTCTTAGGCTTGAGAGCGCGTTCGCCAATCGGTCGCAACGGGCGCGGTCGCTGCTCAGGGAATCGTTGAGCACGTGAAGTACGCGAACGCCGCCGCCTTCCGAGCCGCCCTGGAGGCAAGGCTGAACCAGGAGGCCCGCGCGGGTGGGAGGCCGATCGGTCGGGCACGCAAGTTCGTCGCGTTCACCCGACTACTCGCCCGACTTCAGGCATCCGCTCCAGATGCCTGGGCGCTGAAGGGCGGGTTTGCCCTCGAGCTCCGCCTGCCCGGCCATGCGCGCGCGACCCGAGATGTCGACCTCGATTGGCGGGCCGGCATTGATGATGTGACTGAGGCTCTGGTCGCCGCTTCGCGTATCGACCTCGGTGACCACTTCGAATTCGCCATCGTGCGCGCGAATCCAACCGAGGCGGGCGGGGGTGGTGGGGTCAGATTCCGCGCGGAAGTCCTCTTGGCCGGCCGGCAATTCGAGCAACTGCTCATCGACGCCGGCCTGGAGCAAACAATCCTCGCGCCGTTGGAGCAGTTGGATGTTCCCGACCTGCTTGGATTCGCCGGAATCGATCCCCCCCCGCTTCCCTGTGGTATCGCTTGAGCAACACGTGGCCGAGAAGGTCCACGCGTACACGCGCCGGTACAGCGATGATCGGGAGAGCTCTCGGCCGAAGGATTTGATCGACATCCTCCTTATGGCCGACCTAGGTACGTTCGATTCCGGGCGACTCCGGAGCGCGATCAACCGTGTATTCGGCAGTCGAGCGACCCATCCTGTTCCCGACGCGCTGCCCGCTCCCCCTGCGGCTTGGGCGGCGGCCTACAGGACGCTTGCAGCCGAGGTCGGCCTGGACGGGGAATTGGGACAGGGATTTGCCGACGCATCCCGTTTCTTGGGCACCGTCCTCAGCAGTCAGACGACGGAAGCCCGCTGGAACCCAGCGTCAAGACAGTGGCAATGAACATGAACGTCGGCCGTGGCCACCCGAACCCCGACGCGGGCGACCTGTCCCTCACCGCCGGCTGGGGACACGGGGGCAAGGGCGGCATCACCATGCCCGGCAAGGGCCGGATCGTGGAGCGCGACTACTCCCTCGACGAGCTCGACGCCCTATGCGCCGACGCTGAAGCCCTCGGCCTCACCCTGGAGTAGGCCCTCGAGCACCTGGGCGCCACCACCCGCGACATCTACCTGAACGATGTGGCCTACTGGCGGAACGTCCCGACAGGCGTCTGGAGCTACACCATCGGCGGCTACCAGGTCATGAAGAAGTGGCTGAGCTACCGGGAGCGGAGCCTGCTCGGGCGCGACCTCTCCAAGGACGAAGCCCGGGAGGTCATGAACATGGCCCGGCGCATCGCCGCTATTCTCTTGCTAGCGCCGGCGCTCGACGTCAACTACCGGGCGGTCACGGCGGCGACGTGGGCGTGGGATCGT
>CAZDGO010000282.1:0-3779 GCA_964504825.1 uncultured Gaiellales bacterium | reverse complement strand
GGACCTGTTTTTCGTCGGAATCTCTGGCCAGCTCGGCCACGCCCCCCGCGCCGAAGCGGTTGACCTTCACACCACCGGGCATGCGGGGAAGATCGTCCAGCACGAGCAGTTCGTCGGGGAGTTTGAAGGGGGCGACCCTGCCGTCCAGATACCCCCGCAACTCGTCGAGCGTAGGGCACGATGACCCCTCCTCGAGCCGAAGGCAGACACAGATGGACTCCCCCAGGACCGGGTTCGGTGTGCCGACCACGCAGACCTCGGCCACGCTCGGGTGCTGCACCACCATGGCCTCGATCTCGGAAGGAACGATCTTGAACCCACCCCGGTTGATGAGTTCTTTCAGCCGGCCCAGAATGCTGAAGCAGCCGTCGTCGTCGCACACCGCCAGGTCGCCGGTATGCAGGCGGCCATCGCGAATCTGATGCGCCGTCTCCTCTGGGTTCTGCCAGTAGCCCTGGGTGACGTGCCAGCCCGCCAGCACCAGCTCTCCCTGTTCCCCCACCGGAAGCTCGTCGCCGGTGGCCGGGTCGACCACCCACGCCTCGGTGCCGGGCAGAGGGTAGCCGATGCACCGCTCGCGAACCGCCAAGGACGTGCCGTGCGGCAGGATCATGCACAATCCGGGCCCCACCTCGGAGCAACCCAAGAAAGAGGCGATATGGACGCCCATCTCCTGCTCGACCCGCGTGATAAGACCAGCCGGAGCCAACTGGCCGGCGGTGAGGCCGGCACGGAGACTGGAGAAATCGTAGTCGGCACGCTTAGGGTACCCGAGTTCCATCACGTAATGGGCGGGCGCGCCCAGCTGGAGGGTCACCTTCTCTTTCTCGATGGCGGCGAAGGCCGCCCGGGGCGAGAACACGTCGAGCACCACCAAGGTCGCCCCCAACACCATGGGCTGCACGAGCAGCGCCCCGCAGCCGTAGGAGTGGCTCATTGGGAGCACTGCCAGGAAGACGTCGTCCTCGGTGGCATCGACTCCCAGCGAGTACGAGAAGCCGGCCCGCACCACCTGGGACTGGGTGATCATGGCCCCTTTGGGCCGACCGGTGGTGCCGGAGGTATAGATGAGCATGGATAGATCGTCCGGGCCGATGGACGTCTCTACGCCTCCCGAAGCCGGCGCCGAACCCCGGATCTCGGCCAGGGTGACTACGCGCGGACCGGGGCTCGAGAAGTCGTCGCTGTGGCGCACGGCCACGATGGTCTCAAGATCGCCCAACGGGCCCAGACCCAGGATGCCCGAGAGATAGTCGAAACCCTGCCACGCTTCGAACAAAAAAAGGGCCTTCGCCCCGGAGTTCTCCACGATGAAGCGGGCCTCGGTCTCTCGATAGCTCGGGTTAAGCCAAGCCACGACCACGCCGAGCTTCTGCAGGGCGTAGAACACCGTCACCAGCTCGGTGGAGTTGGGCAGGTAGACGGCGGCCCTGTCACCCTTGGCCAAGCCCGAGCGGGCAAGCCCGGCGGCCAACCGTACGCTCTCTTCCACGAGTTCGGAGTAGGTCGTGCGCCGATCGCCCTCGATCACCGCCACCTTGTCGGGTAGCCTGGCGGCAGTACGCTCCAGGACTTGCCACAGCGTGAGGTGGCTTAGATCTTCGTATATGCGGCGAAGCCCGGCTGCCCGGCTACCGTGTTTCCAGTCGCGCGCAGGCCGGTCACGCAGATTCTCTGCGCTGATACCCATGTCGAACCTTTCATCCATTGCTTTCATCTACTACTCTACCTACTATGGTAATGCGCCCCCGCGGGCGCTCATCTCTCGTGCGGTAGCCGCTACTATCGCGCCGTACTCGGCCACCGCCTCAGCGCCGAACGTGCCCACCACGATAAGACACCCCACGATGCGAGACATCCCCGGAGGCGACGCCTCGGAATACTCGTCCATCAATACGGCGCTCACGGCGCCGACGCCCAACTGCGTCACCCCGAGGTCGTGAGCATACCCCACCCGGCGACACACCTCGAGTTCCGCGCGCAGGGCCTCGATATCAACAGAATCCTTGCCGGCCTCACCGTAGACGTAGAGCGGCCTCTTGCCGAGGATCTCCTCGAACTCTTCCGGCGGCAGCGCCGCCAAGATGGCCTTGCCGTGCGCCCCCAAGGTCAGCGGGAAGCGGTTGCCCACATGCACGGCGATGCCCATGGCCGCCTTGGCCTCCCGGCGGGCGATCACGAACAGCCGATCTCCGGATATGAGACCCAAGAGCGCTGTGCAGCCGGTGGCTTCCACGAGACGGGCGAGATAGGGTCCCGCCTCATGCGCGAAATCGGTCTGGTCGAGGAGTGCCCGGGACAACCCGAGCAATCTGGGCCCCAGTCCATAGATCTTGGTGTGTTCGTTCTTGACGATCAGTCCGTTAGTGCGCAGAGTATTGAGAATGGCCAATCCCTTGCTCTTGCTGATGCCCACTTCCAGACAGATCTCGGTAAGCGTAGCCGAGCCGCGCGGGTTCTTTCCCAGAGCGAAGAGGATGCGCGAAGCCTGATCTACCGCCGGCACAAGCTGGACGTAGCTGGGTTTGGACACCGGTTCAGCCACGCCCCCATCGAACGCCCGTTCGGCGATGGCACCGCGAGAACCGATAGCAGCCTTAGCTTCGATGGATGACCCCTGACCTGCGTCCGGTGACCTGTGTGCAGCTCACTGCTTCATGATCCGGCAGGAATAACCGGCAGAAGCAGATACGACTCATGGTCCTTATCCCGATATATCTTGTGGCATGTAGCCCTGCCCGATGGCAGATGGCCTCCGTCGGGCGGCAGCAAGGCCGTCAACGGGTCGTCACTCGCTTCCTGGCTCCTTATCTCCAGCTCGATGCGATGCCCTGCCTTAAATACATTGGACAGTCCATATACCAGTATGGCGTATTCGATAATCTCTCCGGGCACCACCGGTACTGCCCGAGTATGGGGGTGATGCGGCCGCCAGGGTTTCGACTTGCTTTCATCGAGTTCTCTGTGAGATGCCTTGAGCCAGCCCGTGGTCGCCGGGAATTTATTCCCCAGCGGATCTATATCGTTCACTTTGACGATGAAATTCGTATCGTCAGTATCTATCGATGCATAGAGGTAAAGCGCTGCCGGTCCTGTAATTTCGGTGTCTTCGCTCAACGGAGGGGTGGTATATCTCAGAGCCTGGACCTGACTGGTCACTGTCAGAGGGGGCTGGTAGAAACCGTCGGGCGGTACCCACTCGACTTCGAGCGGTTCCGGTTCGGTCATTAACCGATGACGGGGCCGCAGGTAGAACTTGGTCCATTCTGTTCTGGCGAGAGGCCATTCCTTCTCTCCCCGCCATTTCTTGATCCCTTCCACAAACACCTTGATAGGCGGTTCATCTAGGAGGCCCGTATCGATGCCTTTGAGCCAATGATCATAGAACCGTATCATCTGGTCGTGGTGTTCGTGCCAGGGTCTTTCCTGCATAGGAGGAAATGGCTGGAGTTCGAGCCACTTGGGCCCGTTCAGCTCATGGTAGCAATCGATGGTTGTGTCGGTGGTCCAGCCCCGTCCCCACCTATTCGAGATGTGGACCGGTATTTGGACCCGTTTTGCCTTTGAGAGCGGGTGATCCTCCTGATAGAAAGGCCCGTCGAAAGGATTAAGTATCCAATCGATAAACTGAGGGTGTGGCTGAGGATAATTGAGAATACTGACGAAGTTCGGATAGTTCTTGATATCGGGATCCTGCAGCCTTTCCTGGATACGACGCTCAAACTCCTCTTTCCCCAGTTTCTTCAACGCCGCCGATGTCACATTTCTCCAAGCAACTC
>CAZDGO010000281.1:0-3794 GCA_964504825.1 uncultured Gaiellales bacterium | reverse complement strand
GCTCACCCGCGGCCGCCGCGTCAACGGCCACCCCGCGCGCGCCCGGCGCGCCGGTCAGTCGTAGGTAGGCCCCACCAAGCAGCAGCACGGCGAAGACCGCAAGAGGAGTCAGAGGGATCGCCAGTAACAGCCCGCCCACGGTTACCCCTTCAAGAGGTCGGCTCGATCCACATCGGTGGACCCATATCGCCGGTAGATGGTCAGGATCAGGGCCAGCCCGACCGCCGCTTCCGACGCGGCGATGCCGATGCCGAAGATGGCCAGCACCTGCCCGGTCATCAGTTCGGGGTGGTAGAGCCGTGAAAAGGCGACCATGTTGAGGTTGGCGGCGTTCATCATGATCTCCACCGACACCAGCATGGTGATCGCGTTCCGGCGGGTGAGCACTCCGAACACGCCGATGGCGAAAAGTGTGCCCGACAGGATCAAGACCGGGGTCATGCCGACCCCGTCGCGCCACGCGCCCGGCGGAGGTCGCGCACCTGGCGGAGCGAGGCCACAGTGCCGTTCGTACGCCGCGCGCGCGTCACAGCCGCTCGCTCCGTATGAGGGCCAACGCCGTGACAACGGCGGCCAGTAGTATGACCCCCAGGAACTCGAAGGCGAACAGTTGCTCCCCCAAGAGCGCGCGGCCCAGGTAGGGCACGCTGGAAGGCAGCCGGCCGGGTACGGCGGGGAACGTCGCCCCTACCGACGCCCACACCAACAAGCCGCCCAGCGCGTAGGCGAGCAGAGAGCCGAGGCCGCGGCGATCTGATCCGGCCAGGGGCTGCCGCTCCCCCGTTGTCGACAGCATGAGAGCGAAGAGCATGAGTACCACGATGCCGCCCACGTAGACGAAGATCTGCACCATTGCCACGAAGTCCGCCGCCAGCAGGTAGAACTCACCGGCCACCGCCGTAAGGAACGCCCCAAGAGCCACGATGCTGCGCAACAGGTAGCGGGTCAGCACGCCGTAGAGTGCGCACCCGGCGGCAATCACCCCGAAGACCACGAAGAGCACGTCGGAGGCCGTCATCGCCCCACCGCCATCATCACCAGAGCCGCCAGCACCAGGTTGACCAGGGAGGCCGGCAGGAACACCTTCCACGCAAGCCGCATCAGCTGATCGGCGCGGAAGCGGGGCAGCGTCCAACGCACCCACATGAACAGAAAGACCACCACCAGACTCTTTCCCACGAACCACACGACCGCGGGCAGCACGGGTCCGTTCCCGCCCCCCAGAAAAAGCAGGGTCGCGAAGGCCGCGGCGGCATAGAGCGCTCCGTACTCGGCCAGAAAGAATAGCGACCAGCGGAAGCCTGAGTACTCGGTGTGGTAGCCCGCCACCAGCTCAGACTCCGCCTCGGGGATGTCGAACGGCACGCGATTGACCTCCGCCATCGTGGTGACCATGTAGATAACGAAGCTCACCGGCAGCAACACGATATACGGCACCGTATGCTGGGCCTTCAGCAGATCGACGGTATTCAGGCTGCCCGCGAGCATCACCACTGTGACCACCGCCAAGGTGCGCGGTATCTCGTAGCTGATGAACTGAGCCGACGAGCGCAATCCGCCCAAGAATGAATAGTTGTCGTATGACGCCCAGCCGGCCAGGAGCAGGCCCACCACCGTCATGCCGGGAACGGCCAGGAAATACACGATGCCCACGTCGAGACCGCGCATCACGAGAGGTGCTCCGAAGGGGATGACCGCGAACGACAGCACCGCCGGCACCGCCGTGAGCATGGGGCCGAGGCGGAACGCCACCGGGTCGGCGTACTCGGGGCGCACGTCCTCTTTCATCACCAGTTTGACCAGATCGGCGATGGTTTGCAGCAACCCGTGCGGACCGGTGCGCATGGGCCCGACGCGCATCTGAATGCGCGCCGACACCTTGCGTTCCAGCAACACGAAGGCCGCGGTGATCACCCCCACCAGACTGAAAGCCACCACGCCGAGCCCGAAACCTCTCCCAAAAGTGAGCAGGGTGCTCATCGCCAGACCAACATCCCTTTGCGCCAGGCATAGAAGAGCCCGCCGGCCACCAGCACCACGAACCCGCCCACTTCGGCCAGCGCCGGCCAGCCGACGTCGCGCAGCACGGGAGCGATCGCGAAGAGCAGCAGAGCCTCCACATCGAACACGATGAAGATCAAAGCGAAGGTGTAGTAGGCCATGTGGAACGGCCTGCGCGGGGCCGAGGCCTGCGGCATGCCCGACTCATAGGCCTCTGACTTCAGGCCGCCTGGATGTGAGGGTCGCAACCACCGGAAAGCAAGGAGCGTCACAAGAGGGAGAAGCCCGACGGCGAGGGCGAACCCCACCAGAAAGACGACATCCGACTGGTACGGCTCATTCAACCTACCACTCCCTGGTCACGTCTCCTGCGCTGCTCCCGCGCCGACCAATACCGCCGACACCTTGCGTACCCCGGAGTTCAGCGGCATAATCAGTCAGACCAACCGGCACTGAGAGGCCGGTGCCCCGCGACATCGGGGGCATGCAAGAACTCTACCAGGGTTTGCCGGCCCGCGCGAACCAGGAGGTGTGTCATCCCCGATCCCGAGCGACCCAGCGGCCCGACGTCAGACGACGTTGCGCCCGGCGATGGAGAGGGGTCCGACTCCTTGCCTTCTTCGGCGCTCGGGGACTGGCTGCGCCACGGCCCGATGGTGCCACTTGCCCGACCGGCGACCGTGCCCTACGGACCCCTGCTGACCGGACCGGGCTTCGCCACGCACTCGGTACAGCAGGTGATCGAATGGGCCAGGAGTCACTCTCTGTGGCAGATGATGTTCGGGCTGGCCTGCTGCGCCATCGAGATGATGGCGGCCAATGCCTCGCTGTACGACCTCGACCGGTTCGGCGTGATGCCTCGGGGGTCACCCCGCCAATCCGACCTGCTGATCGTATCGGGCACGGTCACGTACAAAGTGGCGGGCATGGTCGAACGGGTCTACCAGCAGATGGCCGAACCCCGTTGGGTCATCGCGATGGGCGACTGCGCCACTGCCGGTTCGCTCTACTACCACGACGCGTACAGCGTCGTGAAGGGAGTAGACCAGATCGTGCCCGTGGATGTGTACGTGTCCGGGTGCCCTCCCCGGCCGGAGGCGCTTATCGACGGCATCTTGGAACTGGAACGCATCATCCGGGGGGAAGCGCCCCGGCCGGTGGCGGAGGGCAGCCGGTGAGCCCAACGCGCCAAGGAGAAGCGAGTGCGGGCGCGGCCCCGGGGGTGACGCCGGAGGCGGTCGCCGCTCTCGACAGGCGCGAGGAAGTGGCGACACTACTCGCGGCCGCCATCGGCGCCGGCCTGATCGCGCAGCGAACCGAGACCGACGGCACACTTTACGCACGTGTCGCGGCCGCAGCGTGGCGCGCCGCGGCCGAGTTTCTGGCCGGCAGCGGCTTCGGACGCCTGGAGTTCCTCACCTGCGTCGATTGGGACGACCACTTCGCCCTGACGTTGCAGACCTACGAGATGGAGTCCCGCACCGTGATGCGCCTGGTGGCGGACATCCCTCGCGACGGGGTCGACGTACCCACCGTGAGCGACCTCTGGCCCGCCGCCGACTGGGAAGAGCGGGAGACCCACGACCAGTTCGGCGTGGTCTTCGCGGGCCACCCCGACCTGCGTCGCATCTTGAACCCCGAGCGTTGGGAAGGCCACCCGCTTCGCCGGGACTACGTGGACCACGTCGACATCACCCGACCCCAGTATTTCTGAGGTGCCTGTCGACCGAGATATCGCACCGCCCGACGCCGCGCCGCCACCCGCCGACTCCGCACCGCCCGCCGCCGACACG
>CAZDGO010000280.1:0-3801 GCA_964504825.1 uncultured Gaiellales bacterium | reverse complement strand
AGCTGGCGGGGGTGTCGCCCGGGACGGTGTCCGCGCCGGGCGCGGCGGCCACTACGGTCATCCCCCCGGAGCTGCCGGCCGCCCTCCCCGCCGGTCTGGAGCAGGTGGCCGCCGGCCTCGAGGGGCTACGGAAGACCTTTGCCGCCCAGCCCGACGCTCTCATGCTGCCCGCCACGTATCTCGCGACCAACGAGGGCCTGCGCGCCCTCAAAGTGTCCTACCTGTCGGCGGACGCCACCGCCGCGCGCTTCCAAGTAGTGCTCAAGGTGGGGCCATACGCGCCGGAGGCCCTCAGCGCCGTGGGACGTCTCCGAGCCGCGGTGAACCAGGACGGCGCCACCGGCGTGGTAGAGGGGAGTTCCGCCATCGTGGCCGACCTGCAGGCCTCGTCGAACCGGGACATGGTACGGGTGGTGATCTGGGTGCTGGCGGGGGTCTTCGTAGTGCTGGTGCTCCTGCTACGGGCGCTCGTCGCGCCGCTGTATCTGATCCTCACCATCCTGCTCTCCTACGGCGCGACTCTCGGCATCGTGAGGGTAGTCTTCCAGAACATCCTGGGAACCAGCGGCGTCACGTGGTGGGTGCCCATCTTCATGTTCGTGATGCTGGTGGCCTTGGGGATGGACTACAACATCTTCCTCATGGGCCGGGTGAAGGAAGAGGTAGCCACGAGGGGAAACCGCGAGGGGGTCCGTACCGCGGTCGCCCGGACCGGGGGCATCATCACCTCGGCCGGCATCATCATGGCCGGCACGTTCGGGGCTATGATGAGCGCCAGCATCCTGGGCCTCGTGCAGGTAGGGTTCGCGGTAGCTGTCGGCATCCTGCTCGATACCTTCGTAGTACGCACCGCGCTCGTGCCGGCGGTCGCCGTACTACTCGGGAGATGGAGTTGGTGGCCGCGCCTGCGGCGATGAGGCCCACGCCGACCAGAGCCGTGCAGGCGGGCACTACCGTGCCGCTACGACCCTGCGACCGCCTGACTCAAGCCTGGGATCGTCAGCGGGGTCTCCAACGCGATCGCGCGAGTGGAGAGCACCCGGCGGCAGATATCCACACCCTGCGAGCAGTCGTCCGCCCAAAAATCGGCGCCCACGTAGTCGCGGATCGACTCACTCACGTGCCCGCCGATGACGACCGCAGTGGAGTAACGTAGCCCTGCCTTCCCGAGGAGGGCTATCGTGCGGCGCATAGAGCCGTAACAGGTACTCACCAGCCCCGACAGGCACACGATGGGCGCCTGAGTGGTCCGCACCGCCTCAACGAACTGTTGCGGCGAGACGTTGCCACCCAGATCGACGATGCGAAGCCCGCTATACCGCATGAAAGCGATGGTAACGTTCTTGCCGATCTCGTGAATATCTCCCTCGACAGTGCCAAAAACGATAGGCGGGAAACGGAGATCGGGTTCTACGGGGGCGACGTCGATCAGAATATCGAGCACGCGCCGAAAGATCTCAGCAGCCATGAGGAGATCGGCAAGAAAGAGGCGTCCGGCGCTGTACTCACGACCCACCCGTTCCAGTCCCTCCCGGGTGAGCGCAAGGATCTCTGTGGGGGACTGCCCCCGCCCGAGTCCCGCCTCCACAACACGTAAGACCCGCTCCTCATCGAGCTGGGCCATGGCCATGACAAGGAGGTGGCTCATGCGCCGTTCGGCACCCATGTCCACCGGTAGGCTCACAATCGGTTCCAGAAAGGGTCGGACTCAGCGGTCAGGCGATACTCTTCAGGAACACAATAGGTCCTCCCCCACCCCAGCACGCGATCGTCGTAGTCGAGTACCGATTGCTCGAGCACCATACAGATGCCGTGCTCATCCAGCGGCAGCTTTGCCGCCGCCTCAACGGACGCCTTGCCCGCATACATCGTCATCCGGACCTTGACCAGGTGCGTCTCGCACGAGCGGGCCACCACCGCGGGAAAGGCCGCATATCGTATCTCTTGCTCCACCAGGGGACGGCCCTTCACATACGGCATGTACTTCTGTTCGAATGCGACCGGCTTGGCGCCCAAGTGCGAGAGTCTGCGGAACTCCACGACTTTGCCTGCCTCGGTGAGCGAGAGGCGCTCGGCGATCTCTGCATCCGCGGAGACCACCTCCACCCCCACGAGTTCCGGCTCCAAGCGCCGACCATCACCGAGGACACCCTCGCGGAACTCCAAGGCGATCCGGTCGAGGCGGGGCGCCGAGACGAAACTGCCTCTCCCCGGGACAGACCGGATATAGTCGGCTTCGCCCAGGAGATTGAGACCCTGCCGCACCGTCATCCGGCTGATGCCGTAGCGGGTGCACAACTGGGACTCGGAAGGAATCACATCGCCCGGCCGCAGGCTCCCTGCCTCGATCTCGCGGCCGAGATCTTCGGCCACCTGATAGTACGCAGGCACGAACGAACGTTTTGCCCTGACCGCCACCCTGATTCCCCCTATACGCGTGGCGCCCGAAGCGCCCTACGTTAGATGATTCTCATTCAAGCTAGCGAGAAGCGGCGACCGTGTCAAGTGCCTAGGCGCCTGGCGACTTCTTCGTCGACCACGCGCACGACCTCTTCGGCCGCCATGCGCAGCACCGCCGCCTCGGCCGATGCGGTGCCGCAAAACACCTCGTCACTGAGGTCGCTCAGGTTCACCTCCACGTTGTAGAGCGCACCCACGAGGCCGGCAAATGCCATCTGAGCACCCACGCCGGCGTCGGTGACCGCCTGAGCATGACCCAAACGCGCAGCCGCCGCACACCGGTGCAGCACCTCCCCGCACAGGCGGGCGGTCTCGAGAGGCACTTCGGTGGCGGCGCGCGTGGCTACTTCGATAGCCACGACGCGACTCGCCCGTTCCGCGTCGCTCGGTTTCGGCAGGCGCATGGCCGCAAGCACTCCGTCATAGGAGGCGGCATCGCGGTCGAAGGCCGCCATCAAAGAGACCCGCAGGCGGTCGAGATCGCCGATCAAGTCGTCCAACCGCTCCTCGGAGAGATCCGACGAGCCCTTGGCCTGGGTCAGACGCCACACCATCGCGCCCAAGGCGGCGCCCATGGCCCCGGCCAAAGCCGAGACGCTTCCGCCCCCCGGGGTCGGCGCCGCCGAGGCGACCTGTTGCAGTAGCGTATCCACTCTTTGTTCCACAGTTGCTCCCTCGTTCACCCGGCGCTCGGCTCAGAGCTCGTTTCGGAATGACGCACCGCGCCGCTCAGCGAGTCCCGGCGGCCAAGGCTTCGTTTTGAAACGAGCTCTCATGCCACGATCTGTCCGGCGCGGATAGCGTCGAGATAGCCCGTACAGTACTCGTCGTGGCCCAAGAGCATCTCGGTGGTCTTGACCACGGCCATGATCGCGTCGTCGAGCGGGTCGAGGATGGCACCGTCGAGGCCCACGCCCATCAGCAGCGTCAGAAAAGCGCGATTGACGATCTTGCGTTGCGGGAGCCCGAAGGAGATATTCGAAAGCCCACAGGTGAAGTGGATGCCGGGCAGATCGTCCGCAATGCGCGGCACCGCCTCCAGGGTCATGAGGCCCTTCGTCTGGTCGGTGCTGATGGGTTGGATCAGCGGGTCGACGTAGATGCGGTCGCGCGGGATGCCGGCCTCCTCAAGTCCGCCGGCGAGCTTCACCGCACGGGCGACGGTATCTGCGGCGCCAAGGGGTAGACCCGTGTCGTCCATGCAGAGGGCGATCACCGACAGATCCTTGCCTTTCAGGAAGGGCAGCATGGTCTGGTAGCGCTCGCTCTCCAGGCTGATGGAGTTGATCATGGGTTGCCGCGTGACCAAGCCGTAGGCCATCTCGAGAACGGCGGGATCGG
>CAZDGO010000279.1:0-3816 GCA_964504825.1 uncultured Gaiellales bacterium | reverse complement strand
GCCTCGATAGTCGCGCGGCCCCGGCCTGCGACCGGCGGCCGGGGCTGTCCGCGTCCTACTGTCCGACGGTGGTGCTGGTGGTGCTGCCGGTGCCCATCAACTGATTCGCGTCCAGGAACGGCACTACGCTGTCGGGCAGTACACCCCAGATGATGGTCTGCTGCTTGATCGCTTCCTGGCGGGCGATGTTGTTCTGCTCGGTCAGGGCGTTCTGCTTGGCGATCTGCTTGGCTTCGACCGCGGCCACGTACTCCGCCGCTCCTTCGGCGGGGACGCGGAACAGCACGGTGAAGGTGAGCTGCACCGTCTGCCCGTCATCGGTGGTGAAATCCCGGGGCCGAAGGCCGTCGCCTGCACCTTGCCCAGGCGCTTATTCGCCGTCGTGATGAATGTGCCCATCGTTCCTCCTATTCCCTCCTATTGACGTTCGCGCCCATTCACATCCTAGCGTGTTGTCTTTGACCTGGAGCCTCTGCGGTCGTAAGCTTGCCACGGAAGGCTAGTCACGCCTTCCTGCCCGCCACCCTGTCGAGAGGAGGCATCGTTGAGTGGACCGGAACTGAGGACCTGTTCTCAATGCGGTAGCGCCCAAGCCGAAGGTGAGTTCTGTGAGAGATGCGGCACGCAGCTTCCGTGGCCCGCAGCCGGTGCGGCGGCCCCGATGGTTCCGCCCGCCGCGGCCCCGGCGGGTCAGTATCCCTCGCCCAATCAGTACCCGCCCCCAGGAGGCTATCATCCTGCCGGTGGCCAACCCTATGCGCCCGTTCCGCCAGGCCACGGGTTCGGCGGAACCGGCGGATCAGGCGGTTTCGGTGGACCAGCGCAAGGCCCGTTCGGAGGGAGCGGACACCGGGATGGGTTCATCGCCAGCCTGTTCGACCTCTCGTTCCACGACTTCGTCACGCCGAAGATCATCAAGGTGCTCTTCATCCTGGCGTTGATCGGGATCGGGTTCGGTACGCTGATCATGATCATCGTGGGCTTTGGCCGGGGGTTCGTCGCAGGGATCCTGTTCCTGATCCTGGCACCTATCCTCGGGTTCGTCTACATCCTGCTGGCTCGGCTGTGGCTCGAGGTGGTCGTGGTGCTCTTTCGCATCGAGGAACACACCGGGGCGATGGCCGAGCACATCAAGAAGTAGCCGAGGGTCACCGCGGATGTGACGCCAAATGTGCGGTGATGCAGGAGGGGCCGGTATGAGCCCGGCCCCTCCTGATTCCGCTCTTTGAAGCGTTTAAGCGGGGGTTGCTGCCCCCGTGCGCGTCTAGCCTTTGACCAAGTAGGTCTCGTCGCCTCGTTGCACGACTTTCACGTTTGTGGCGCCCTCCGCTTTCAGCACCTTCCGCAAACCCTGAACGAGGGTAGCCGGCTTCCGCTCTGTGCCATCAACGAGGGCGCTCTTATCTTTACTTGCCTTGAAGTCGGCGATGATGACCTCGTAGAAGCCGGTACGCCTACGGGATGGGATTGTCTTGGACACGAGCGTATAACCGTTTTGACGAGCCATAGATACCTCGCTTGTATTGAAGTTGTAACACAGTATAGCGGACATGCTCAAACAAGATGTGAATCTACCATGGCCTGACGCTCCGTACAACCAGAATATGAGGAACTGTCATAGGGTGCGACCAGACTGAGCGTGACAACCCACGCCCATAGTACGAGGCTGGAAGGTGTAGAGAGACTCAGCGAATCGGTGATGCCAAATACCATGAACACCATTGCCGAGGCCAGCATTCCAAGCGCATACGTTCGTGCAGCCGATAGATGATCGGGAAGAGCCAATGCCGTCCGCACGATCCCCGCAAGAACAAGCAGGAGTCCGACGAGGCCCACGATACCCAGTGTCAGCGCCGTATCCAGGTATACGTCGTGGGCATGGGTGACCGTGAAGGAGAGCCCGACCGTCTCATAAGGATAGCGGAACGGGAGGATCTGATTGAGCACCCCCAGGCCGATTCCCGTGAAAGGGTGGTCTTGGATGGCACGCAGCACCGACTGCCAGATATCGAGCCGGGCCACCAGCTTCGTCTCGATGGTCTCATCGCGGAGGAAGATCTCGAGCACGGCGCGGGGCGTGTCTGGGTGCACGAGCACGACGACGGCCATCGCAGCCGCTCCGGCGGCGGGTAGCAGCAGCCACCGGCGGTCGCGAACGACCAGGGTGACCACCACCGTGACGCCGACCGCCACCAGAGCAGCCCTCGATCCGGTCATGAACACTACGCCTGTTCCGCAGACGCCGAGGATCCCAGCCGCAATCCGCTGCTGCCTCCTGCGCCGAGGATTCTCCGAGCGCGCGGATGCGGCGGAGATGGCGATCGCGATGGCGAAGGCCGTGAAGGTAGCCATCAGCCCTCCGGCCTGGTTGGGCGTGAGTCCCTGGGCGAACAGAGATATCGGCAGAGAGCGGATAGAGGGCATGGCGGCGTACAGCCCGCTCAGGAACGAGAGTTTGTAGATAGGCCAGCGCGTACTGAGCAGAATGGCAGGCAGCGCTACGTATCCTAGAGCGACGTAGACCGTGATCAGCCTACTCGGGGTCAGTCGCCGGCGGATGCCGGGAACCGGGCGACCTGCCACCGCGAGCACGCAGCCGGCTCCCACGAGCACTTGAATGACATAGGGCAGGCTTGTCCGGCGGTCCGGTGAGGCCACCAGCGATACGACCGCTGTCAGAGCGAGCAGAGCGGCGCCCAGTCGCAGCATTGTGAGAGCTTGTTTCAAGACGCGGAAGTTCACGAACGGGCTCTCCACAGAGGACCGGTGAACGGTGCGAGCCTATCCAGCAGGGGCTTGGCCCCTGGGCTGCGTACTAGACCTTCGCGATAGGCGGCAGTCGCGTCCTTCTCCCGCCCAAGCATCAGGTAGGTATCGCCCAGCGCGGCGAAGAGGTAGGGGTCTCGCACGGGTGTTTCGGCGACCTTCTCGAGAATGGGGAGAGCATCTTCTGGAGCCATGGTCCGGTAGCTCGCTAACGCCCGGGCTAGTTGGAGCGGTTCGTTGCTGGAGAGGGTCTCCACCCCCTGTGCGTAGATGTCGCGGGCCAAGTCGGTGAGCTCCGCTGTCTCGAGGAGCGAGCCGAGGAGCAGATAGGTGTCAGGTAGGCGGGGGTCGAGTCGAAGGGCCGCGCGCAGGCGGACCATCGCGCCGTGGCGGTCGCCGATCAGCGCGAGCACCTGCCCGGCTTGAAGCTCCGCCCAGCCGGTGCGATCGAGTTCGAGACTCTCGGCGAGCAGATCGCGGATGCGTGCTTCGGTCTTCACGGAGGCGCTACCGGCGGGTCGCACGGCAGCGGGCTCGACGATGCGCGAGCGCTTGTCCTTCGGCAGTTTGTTCTTGGCCAACGCCTGCGCCATAACGAACAGGATAGTCTGCCGTTCGCGCACGCCCGGCGGGTTGGTGCGCATCTCGGTCAGAGCCATTTCGAGTACGGGCACGGCCGCCTCGGGCGAGCCCAGGGCCAGGAATCCCCTACCGATGCGCAGGAGGGACACGGCCCGCGTGCCCTGAACGAAAGGGCTATTACTGCCGGGGTCCGCCCCCGCGTTCAGAGCCCGATCGGTTGAAGATCGATTGGAGCCACGTTTCACCGCGGCACGCAGGCTGGCGGCAGCGACCCCATACCAATTTCGGGCCACGTCCTTCTTTCCGGCCTTCAGAGCGGTGTCGCCTCGTTCGACGAGCATATTGACCGCGTCGACACGGTTGTAGGCGTATTGCGCCTCTTCCCAGTGTCCGGTAGCGGCGGCGACTTCCCCCAACCACAGTTGGCCGATGCGGTCGAGCTCCTCGCGGTCGCGGGATGCTTTGAGC
>CAZDGO010000278.1:0-3833 GCA_964504825.1 uncultured Gaiellales bacterium | reverse complement strand
TGAGTCGGCGAAGACGATCTGGATCTCAGGGTAACGCACCTGCAGGCGGGCCAGTACGTCCGCGAGCCAGGCACCGGAGACGTGCTCCAGCTTGAACAGGCCCGAGTAGCGCCCCTCGACCACTACGGCGGAGGTCGCAACTTCGGACAGGCGCTGCATCTGAAAGGCGAGCGTTCCGTCAGAGAGCGACGCCGTGAAGTTCTCGAAGGCCTTACGCTCGACCGCGGCGATCAGCGCCTCGCCCGAAGCCACGGCGTAATCGCCCGCCGTGAGCGCGACCCGCTCGGTTTGCACACCGCGCCCAGCGAACCGGTAGGGGTAGCGCTCTCTGGTGTCGATGAGGATCGGAAGCGTCTCAGTAAGGGCGCGGGCACGGGGGATCCTTGCGCCCGGGTTCGCGGCTCGGGCCGCTTTCTGGGTCTGCCAAAAGATCGCCGGGCGACCTCTGATTTCGGTAAAGACGAACTGGGAACGTGAAAGGCGCGGGCGATCAAGTACCAGGTCTATCACTGGTCCGCGTCTTCGGCACGATGAGACCGGGGTCTCTTCGATTACCTCGGCGCCTTCGGGCCAGTCGGTCCCGAAGGGATGACAGTAGATGCGGGCCGAGCGCGGCCAGGTGTCACGAGCCTTTAGCACTAGACCTTCCTCGACGGGGAGCAAGAGCAGATACGGCAGCTTGCTGTCGGCCTCCGGGTTTCGGGCGATGACGAAGACGCGCCCTTCCGCCGACGGGCTCATGCCGCCAGGTACTCGTTGATCCCTGCCAACACCGCCCGGCGGCGGATCTTGTGGCCTGCGGGTAACGGTGGATCCACCCCGCAGGCATCGGGCGGAGCAAGCGCGATCCCCCGGTGCGGCCGGTGCGAGTTGTAGTGCTCTGCGTATCGGGCAAGCAGGTGATCGAGATGCCGGCGCCCGAGTACGAGCGTCCAGTCAAGGACCTCGCTTCTAACGGTCCTTACCCAACGCTCGACGAAGGCGTTGGCCCTCGGGGACCGGATCGGGGTGAGGATGACCCTGGCACCTTCTGTCTCGAAGATGGCGTCGAAGGAGCGGGTGTACTTGGAGTCTCGATCGCGGATGAGGAAGCGAACGCTGGTAGGGAGCCTCTCCGCAAAGCAAAGGTTCCTCGCCTGCTGAGTGACGAAGGCGGCATCCGGGTTGCGGGTGGCTTTCGTGATGTGGAGGCGCCGCGTGCCGACCTCGATGAAGAAGAGGACATAGAGCGTGCGCAGAAACGCCGTTTCCACCGAAAAGAAGTCGCAGGCCAGGACTCCCTGGGCTTGCGCCCGAAGAAACTCCGACCAGGAAGGCCCGTCTCTTCGCGGGGCGGGCCCGAGGCCGTGTCGGCGAAGCAGGCTGCGGATGGTCGTTGCTCCGACCCTGATACCGAGACCGCGAAGCTCCCCCTGGATCCGAACGCACCCCCATCGAGGGTTCTCCTTCGCCAGGCGAAGGATCAGCTCACGGACCTCTTGGGAGATGGGCGGACGCCCGACTCGCGTTGTCCGGAAGGTCCACTTGCGCCTGACCAGCTCTCGGTGCCAGCGAAGCAGCGTCGCGGGGCCAACTAGGAACGATCCCCAGCGCTCGCGCGGGAGCTTCCGGGCTGCCGCGGAAAGGAAGACCCTGTCGAGTCGCCGGAGCTTCGGGCGCCCGGACTTCCTCCGAAGCACCTTCAGCTGATGACGAAGGACGAGGATCTCGACCTCGCGGTCGCGCCCGTCTTCGGGGAGAGGGACGAGCCCGAGCAAACCGCGAAGGATCAGGTAAAGGATCGAGAAGAGCACCCCGGCATCCTACGGAAACATCGTAGCCGTGCGCCAACGGGGATTTCCGAGCCCTTCAAGGCTCCGACGCCTCGCAAGTCCCGGTGAGTGTCGCTTTGGCGCGACAGCGACACTCTCCGAGGACAAGGGGAGCGGTTGCGGACATCTGGCAAAGAGAACTACTAAAGGTATTAGCGCCCGTGTCCGATACCTCCTGTGACCGAAAGGAGCGTTCCCATGCGCAACGTGCTGAAGGGCTTCGTCATGACCGCGGTCGCGCTCGCGATGATCGGCGCGACGATCCCAGCGTACGCGAAGGCGCCGCTGAAAGAGGTGTTCGTCGACGAGGGCTGGTTCACGTTGCCCGAGATCACTTGTGCCGGCTTCACCCTGACCGAGGTCATGGACTCGGAGTCGATCCAGGTCACGACCTTCTTCAACAAGGCCGGCGACCCCGTCAAGGTGGCGACGCGCGCGAACTTCTTCGGAACGATCACGAACATCGCGACCGGCGAGACCTTCCTCGATCACGCTTCGTTCACCGAGACCGTGAACATCCCCGCCGGGACGACCACCGTCAACGGTGTCAGCTACCACTACATCGTCGGCGGCCAGGGCCAGGTCTACGCCGAGATCGGGCACAAGATCTTCGTGACCGCAAGCGGCGAAGTGACCTTCCAGGGCGGACAGGACGATCTCGCCTCGGATCCCGATCTGGCAACAACGCTCTGCGTCGGCCTGGCGTAGCCCTGGGCGCCAAACTCCATCAGTCCCCCGAGACCGAGCCAACGATCTGCGATTCCTGGGCGACACGGCTGCCGCCCCCCTGCTACACGCGATAGTGGGATCACGCACGATTTGTGTAGCAGGTGGTAACAGTTGAGGCTGAGCGATGATGAAGCCGGATCGCTTGCGATAACGAAGGTGGAATCTCCACACGGCCGCGGGATCCACGCGCTGTGAGGATCGACTCGGCGCTCACGTGAGCAAAGGGACATCGAGCTCCTGGTGCTTCGGCACCAGGTGAGGGTGCTGCAGCGGCAGGTGAACGCCCTCGTTTCCGCCGTCCCGACCGACTCCTGCTCGCGGCGGCGAGCCGGGCGATGCCAAGAGGCCTGTGGTCTTCGTTCGTCGTCAGGCCCGAGACCCTGCTCCGCTGGCACCGGGAGCTCGTCCGGACGAAGTGGATATACACGAGGAGAGCGCGCCCCGGCCGACCCCGATCGACCCCCAGGTCAGCGCCCTCATCGTCCGGTTGGGTCCGGGAGAATCCCCGATGGGGCTACCAGCGCATCCGCGGAGAGCTGTTGAAGCTGGGGATCCGGGTCTCGGCGACGACCGTGCGGACGACCCTGCTCCGCCACGGCCTGGATCCGGCTCCCCGAAGGATCGGCCCAACGTGGTCGGAGTTCCTCCGATCGCAGGGGGCGGGCATCCTGGCCTGCGATTTCTTCACCGTGGAGACGCTCCGGCTCGAGACGCTGTACGTCCTTTTTTTCATCGAGCTTTCGACCAGGCGAGTGCACCTGGTGCAGGCCACCGCTTGCCCCGACTCTGCGTGGGTGACCCAGCAAGCAAGGAACCTCGCCACCCAGGAGCGCCTCACCGGGATCCGGTTCCTCTTGCGCGACCGCGACGCGAAGTTCTCAGGACCGTTCGACGAGGTGTTCGGGACCGAGGGCGTCCGGGTCATCCGCACCCCGATCCGGGCGCCAAAGGCCAACGCGTTCGCCGAGCGGTTCGTGAGGACCGTCCGCTCGGAATGCCTGGACCACATCCTCGTCCACGGACGTCGGCATCTCGATCGGGTGCTAGATGTCTACCTGAGCCATTACACGGAGCAGCGGCCACATCGGGGGCTGGACCCGGCCACGCCTCGCGGCGGCTCCCCGTGGCCGGCTCGGCAGACGGAACGACGCCGGATCGATCGAAGTGAGGTCCTCGGCGGTCTCATTCACGAGTACCGGTGGGCCGCGTGACCCCGACCGTGGTTCTTGAACCCTTCAGGGTGACGATGGCGGAGCCTAACCATGACGATCCGGTAGAGCGCCGCGTTCGCGT
>CAZDGO010000277.1:0-3835 GCA_964504825.1 uncultured Gaiellales bacterium | reverse complement strand
ACTACTGCCACCTGTGGGAGTATCCGGTATCGAGAGCGTAATGCCCCCAGCAGGCCGACAACCCCAGCTATCGCAGCGACAAGGAAGAAGGGAAGATACAGGAGAGCGTCCCTCTCACCGCCGTTGCCGAAAACCAAAACGACCACGAACAGAAGCTCGCCGACAAGACCGACGGCAGCGAGGCCTGCGAGCAGCTGGGTTACAAGAGTTCTAGGAGGCCTAGATACCATGGTTTGATCCTCCAACTGGCCGGGACCACGCTTCGACTGGTCGAGTCGATAACTCAAAGCCCCCGGGGGGTGCAATTACGCCCCCTCCCGGCGAGCGCAAGACCCACGGTCTGGGAACCCTCCTAGGCGCCGGCGTGCGGACCGCCCCACTGCGACGGTCGGGCGTGCTCCCGCCGCCAGCGGGCGATTGCCGCGTGGTTGCCGCTGATCAAAATCTCCGGCACCTGCACTCCACCGAACTCCCGCGGCCGTGTGTAGTGCGGATACTCCACCGCTCCACCCAGCTCCTCGCTGAACGACTCCTCCACCACGCTCTCGTCGTTCCCGAGCGCGCCGGGCACCTTGCGCACCACCGCCTCCACGACCGCCATAGCCGCCACCTCCCCCCCGGCCAGCACGTACGGACCGATCGACAGGTCGGCCGAGGCGAAGAGCTCGGTGACCCGGGCGTCGAAGCCCTCGTAGCGGCCCGCGAGCAACACCACATCGCGTGGTCCGCGGGCCAATTCGGCCGCGTACCGATCGTCGAACGGCCGCCCACCCGGAGTGAGCACGATCACTTCCCGCTGGTCGCGCACCCGCTCGGCGACGACGCCGAACACTCCCTCCAGGGCTGCCGCCACCACGTCCACGCGCAGCACCATGCCGGGCCCACCCCCATAGGGACTGTCGTCGACCTGCCGATGGTTGAGAGGGGTATGGTCGCGGATGTTCTGCACTTCGAGGAAGACGAGGCCGGCTGCCAGCGCGTCGGCAACCGGATGCTGCGACCGGAACCACCCGAAGGCCTCCGGCACAAGCGTGAAGATATCGATGCGCTTCACGCGGCCACGCTCACGCGGTGGCCGAACTCACGCTGTGGCCTGACTCACCCGGCACCCGCGCTCAGGCGTCGACCGCGGGGAGCAGGAAGGCGGAAGCGACCACCAGATAGCCGGCGGCCATCTCGACCTCCGGCACCGCCTCTTCGATGAAGGGCACCAGCACCACCCGGTTATCAGCCTCCAGTCGCAGCGCCAAGATGTCGTGGGTGACGCCCTCGATGGCCTCGGCCACTATCCCCACTCGTCGCAGCCCAACGCCAACCTTCGGGCCTGCGCTATCGGGTCCCGCGGCGCCACCCGACGCCACGCGCACCTCGAGACCTTCGAGGTCGCAGAGGTAGTACTCGCCGTCTTCCAGATCGGGCAACTGAGCGCCGGGCACCTCGAGCACGAAGCCCCGCAGGCCCTCCGCCTGCTCCCGCGTGTCGATGCCGAAGAAGGCGATGATAGGATTCTCGTCGGTTCCGCGGGCGTCCTCGATCTCGAGGGGCCAACGGTCGCCGTCGTCGGGCGAGACAGCCTCAGCACGGCGCGCGCGAATCACGCCCGGACGCGCGTCGCGGGCGTGGACGATCTCACCAGGCACGAAGCGGTCCGGGTTGTCGGTGCTCGAGGCTACCCGCACCTCTCCCTGTATCCCATGGGCCCGCTGGACGCGCCCGACCTCTACCCAGTCGGGTCGTGGCATGGATATCCCGCTCGCGCGCGCGCAGGCACGCGGCTCAGTCGACGATCTCTACGAGGGCCTGCTTGCCGTTCTTGACGGCGCTGGCCCTCACGACGGTCCTGAGGGCTCTGGCAATGCGACCCTGCTTGCCGATCACCTTGCCGATGTCGTCGTGGGCCACGCTGAGTTCCAACACCACGGTGGTGTCGGTCTCGGTGGCTACGACATGCACGTCCTCGGGGTGATCCACCAACGACTTAGCAAGGTATTCGAGCAACTCCTTCAACTCGTCCTCCATTGTCCAGAACCCCCTTCCGCCGCAGCCGCGCCGTATCAACGATCACGTGTCATTCCGAAACGGACTCTCAGGCGATGCCTTTGATCGCGAGGAGCTTGCGGACCGCGTCGGAAGGCTGCGCGCCGGTAGACAACCACTTGCGAGCCTTGTCCTCGTCCACCGTGATGGTCGAAGGGTCGGTCTGCGGGTTGTAGAAACCGATGGACTCGATGAACCGGCCATCGCGTGGAGCCCTCGAATCGGCCACCACGATGCGGTAGGTAGGATGCTTCTTGCTTCCTTTGCGAGTCAGACGGATCTTTGCTGCCATATGTCACCTCCTCTCGATTGCACTAGCTATTCACATGCGGTCCGCTGCTTGGACTACATGCCCATCATCTGGAAAGGGTTCTTGGGGAGTTTCCCCGACCCGAGTTGTTTTATCATCTTCTGCATCTGCTTGAACTGGTTCAGCAGCTGGTTCACGGCCTGGATATCGCTGCCCGAACCCACCGCGATGCGCCTCCGTCGGCTGCCGTTGATCAGCTCCGGGTGCCGCCGCTCTTCTATCGTCATGGAGTGGATCAAGGCTTGGACTCGGTCGAACGCCTTGTCGTCGATTTGCAGGTTCTTGAGCTTGCCCGCGCCGGGGATCATCCCCAGGATACTCTGTAGCGAGCCCATCTTGCGCACCTGCTGTAGCTGGTCAAGGAAGTCCTCGAACGTGAACTGAGACTTGCGGAGTCGCTTCTCGAGCTCCAGCGCTTTCTTGTCGTCCATCGCGCCCTCGGCCCGCTCGATGAGCGAGAGCACGTCGCCCATGCCCAGGATGCGCGAGGCCATACGATCGGGGTGGAAGTAGTCGAAGCTGTCGAGCTTCTCCCCCGTGCTGGCGAACTTGATGGGCTTGCCCGTGACCGCCCGCACCGAGAGGGCCGCGCCGCCCCGGGCGTCGCCGTCGAGCTTGGTCAGGATCACCCCGTCGAACTGCACCTTCTCCTGGAACTGCGCGGCGACGTTCACGGCGTCCTGACCGGTCATGGAGTCGAGCACCAAGAGGATGTTGTGCGGCCTCACCTGGCTTCGCATGCGGACCAGCTCTTCCATCAACGTCTCGTCGATGTGGAGACGGCCCGCGGTGTCGACGATGAGCACATCGCGACCGGTCTGCCGCGCCCACTCGAGGCCGTGCTTCGCTATGTCCACCGGGTCGGCGTCGGTGCCTTCGTCGTACACGGGCACGTTCAGCTGCTCGCCCAAAGCCTTGAGTTGATCCACGGCGGCCGGGCGATAGACGTCACCTGCCACCATCGCCGGGCTCTTTCCCTGACTGATCAGGAACTTGGCCAGCTTGCCGCACGCCGTGGTCTTGCCCGAGCCCTGAAGGCCCACCATCATGATCACCGTGGGCGGACGGGGCGAGAAGACGAGCTTGGTGGTAGCCGAACCCATGAGGTTGGCGAGCTCTTCTTTGACGATCTTGACGAACTGCTGGGCCGGGGTGAGGCTCTCGAGCACCTCGACGCCCATGGCCCGTTCCTTCACCTTGGCGACGAAGTCCTTAACCACCTTGTAATTGACGTCGGCCTCGAGCAGGGCGAGCCGGATCTCGCGCGCAGCGCGCTCGATATCCTTCTCGGTCAGCTTGCCGTGCCCCTTCAGCCCATCAAGAGCCGACTGGAGCTTCTCTGAAAGTGAGTCGAACATGCTCCGGTCCCGCGTCGATGATCATCGCCCTCCGCCTGTGGGGACCTCGTGCAGGCGTGAACGACCGGCTCAGCGAGCCGAGTGGTGCAGTGTACCCTCCGGGAGCCGGATGCGTCAACGAAGAGCAGCC
>CAZDGO010000276.1:0-3840 GCA_964504825.1 uncultured Gaiellales bacterium | reverse complement strand
ACGGCGGCGGGCCCGTCTGAGCGGTCCCTCGACGAGGTGCTGTTCACCGGCATGTACCCGGCCATCCACCATCGTCGATTGGAACCGTCGGGGTGGCTCGACTCGTACCTGACCACGTATGTGGAGCGCGACGCCCGCCTTGCCGGCTCCGTGGGCGATCTCACGGCCTTCGCGCGCTTCGTCGGACTCTGTGCGGGGCGCTCGGGGCAACTGCTCAATCTTACGTCGCTCGGGAACGATGCGGGGGTGAGCCGGGTGACGGCGTCGCGCTGGCTCTCGATCCTCTCGGCCTCCTACGTCGTGACGCTGCTGCAGCCGCACTTCGAGAACTTCTCGCGCCGGCTGGTTAAGACACCCAAGCTCTACTTCCTTGACACCGGGCTCATGTGCGCGCTGCTCGGCCTCCGGAAAGCCGGTGATCTGAGAGTGCATCCGCTTCGCGGGGCAGTCTTCGAGAGCTTCGTGGTCTCGGAATGCTTCAAACTCTTCCTGCACCACGGCGAGCGGGCGCCGCTCTACTTCTGGCGTGACAGCAACGGGGTCGAGGTGGATGTGTTGCTCGATCTCGGTGTGAACCGAGTGCCGGTAGAGGCCAAGGCGGGAGAGACGGTGGCCGCCGACGCGTTCCGCGGCCTGGAGACGTACGCTGGGCTCAATGCTCAGGCCGCCGAACGCATGGTCGCGGGCGGACGGCCCGGCTACGCGGTGCCACGGACGATGCTCGTGTACGGCGGCGATGAGTGGTACGAACGGCGCGGACACGACGTGCGCCCGTGGTGGGCGTGCACGTAGCTCCCCGGAACGCATCGTCGCACCCGGAACGAACGACCGAGGAGGGTGTACGTGACCACGCTCTTGTGGGAACCGTCGGCGGAGCGCATCGCCACCGCCAACATGACGCGCTTCCGGGAGTTCGTGAATGACCGTCACCAGATGGCCATTGATTCATACGCGGCGCTGCACCGCTGGTCGGTCGACGACATCCCCGGTTTCTGGGCGGCGGCGTGGGACTTCCTCGGCATCAAGGCTTCTGCGCCCTACACGGCGGTGATCGACGACCTGGCCCGGTTCCCGGGAGCGACCTGGTTCCCCGGCGCCCGGCTCAACTTCGCCGAGAACCTCCTGCGCTATCGCGACGAGCGGGTGGCCTTCATCTTCGTGGGGGAGACCGATGCGCCCGTGCGCATGACCTACGCCGAGTTCTACGGGACTGTGGCTCGGGTGGCCGGCCCCCTGAGGGCGGCGGGCGTCAAGCCGGGCGACCGCGTGGCGGGCTACCTACCGAACCTCATCGAGACGGCGGTGGCGATGCTCGCCACTACGGCCGTGGGTGCCGTGTGGTCGAGTTGCGCCACCGACATTGGCCCGGAGGCGGCCGCGGATCGGCTGGGCCAGATCGAGCCGAAGGTGCTGTTCGCCGTCGACGGTTATCGCTACAAGAACCGGGTGTTCGACTGCATCCCTAACGCCGCTGCGGTCACCCGCAGCATCCCCAGCATCGAGCGGGTGGTGGTGGCCCATTACGCGGGCGACCCGGCCGCCGACCTGTCTTCCATCCGGGCCGCGGTCGGTTGGGACGACTTTATCGCCGATGAGGCCGGAGGCGAGTTGGCGTTCGAGCAGGTGCCCTTCGACCACCCGGCAGTGGTCATGTTCTCCTCGGGCACCACGGGCAAGCCCAAATGCCTCGTGCAGAGTGGCGGCGGGATCCTCATCAACCAGCTGAAGGAGCTGGTCTTGCACGCCGATCTCACGCGCGACGACACCATCTTCTACGTCACCACGGCCAGCTGGATGATGTGGAACTGGCTGATGTCAGCCTTGGGGACGGGGGCCACCGTGGTCCTCTTCGACGGCAACCCCGCGTACCCCGACCTGGGGGCGCTGTGGCGCCTGATCGCCGCTCTCAAGGTGACGGTCTTCGGCACCAGCGCGAGCTACCTGAGCCTTCTGAAGGCTCAAGGTATGGTGCCCAAGCAGGACTACGACCTGTCGGCCCTGCGTGAGATCTGCCAGACCGGCTCGGCGCTCTCACCGGACGGTTTTGCCTACGTCTACGACGCCATCAAGGCCGATCTGCATTTCAACTCACTCTCTGGGGGCACCGACATCAACGGGTGCTTTGCCATCGGGAGTCCCACGCTGCCCGTATACGCCGGTCAACTGCAGGCTCCGGGCCTGGGGATGAAGATCGAGTGCTACGACGAAGACGGCAAGCGGGTGCGCGACCAGGTGGGCGAACTGGTGTGCGAGGCTCCCGCCCCGCCGATGCCGCTCTATTTCTGGAACGATCCTGGCAACGAGCGCTACCACGCCGCCTACTTCGACGTCTACCCGGGCGTGTGGCGGCACGGAGACTACGTCATGTTCGACGCCACCACCGGGGGCATCACCTTCTTCGGGCGCTCGGACGCGGTGCTCAAGCCCTCGGGGGTCCGCATCGGCACGGCCGAGATCTACAACCAGGTGGAGAAGCTTCCCGAGATCGCCGACAGCCTGGCCATCGGTCAAGATTGGGAGGGCGACCAGCGCATCATCCTCTTCGTGAAGCTCGCCGACGGCGAGGGATTGACCGACGACCTCATCAAGAAGATCGCTCGGACACTCCGCGAGAACGCCTCGCCGCGGCACGTGCCGGCAAAGGTCATCGCGGTACCCGACATCCCGTACACGCTCAACATGAAGAAGGTCGAGACCGCGGTTACCAACCTGGTCCATGGCCGGCCGGTCACCAACCGAGACGCTCTGGCCAATCCGGAGTGCTTGGACTTCTACGAGAGCCTGGTGCCCGGTTTGAGAAAGGCGTAGCCGCCGCCTTGCAGGTACTCCGACTCAACGGCGCGCGATCAGCTCTAGGCAGCCGAACGCGACCGCGCAGAACGATCATAGACCGGCGGGACTCTGAAACTCTCAGCGCTCCAGAGGCAAGACGATGTCCTCCGGATCGATCCACACGACCTCTCCATCTCGCCACACGGCCACCGGATTTCCGGCCCGCCTGTGTTGCTCAAGGGCGTGACTCACCGCCAGAGAGAGCGCTCTCTCGGTGAGACCAACGTCGACTAGTCGTTCATCCAGCGAACTCGACCGGTTCTTGGGCACAGCCACCATATTCCTCCTCCAAGGCTCGCCATATGTCTGGCTGATCCACCGATACAGATCCTCGGCGGGTTCCCGCCGCTATGGATTTTGGCCTCGGCGCATGTTGGCGAGCGCAGACAGCCTGCGGCCGGTGACCCCTCATCCTTCAGACACGGATTGAGGCATGACCACGGTCTTCACTGTTGGCCACAGCAGTGTTTCCATCGAGGCGTTCTTCGTGCTGCTGGAACAGCGCTCCGTGGTATTTGGAGCCGATTGCGCCTGTGGTAGGAAGCGCTGGATCGGCCGGAAAGCTTCATCAGCCCGGATGGGAAGCCGTAGAGTTTCCCCCTGAATAGAAAGCCCGTTACGCGTCGTGGGTGGGAGCCTCCAGGTCCTCGGGGCGTTCCGGCCCTGTGGGGAGCACGACCTCGGCCTCGCCGCTGCGTATCGCCCTGACGATCCCCCGGGCCACGTGTTCGGCGCTGTGGGGAGCCATGCGGCCCGCTCTCCGAGGATCTGTCCGGCGCGGAGGCTCTCGTGAAACTCGGTGGCGGTCACCCACGGATAGACGAGGGGCACATGCAGTCCCTGGCCGGCGTTGTTCACGAGCACGTCCACGCGGCCATGGTGCTCGAGGGTCGTCTCGACCATCCGCCGCACCTGCTCGGGGTCGCGCATGTCGGTGGGCACGGCGAGTGCACCGGGCAACTCGCGCGCCAGGGCTTCCAGCCGATCGGTGCGGCGGGCGCTGAGCAC
>CAZDGO010000275.1:0-3868 GCA_964504825.1 uncultured Gaiellales bacterium | reverse complement strand
TTCCAGCAGCACCACCGCGTCGGCGAACAGCTCGTACTCGTCGTCCTCGTCGAGGTCGCGGATCAGGACCTTCTCCACCTCGCCCTCGCCGCGCACGGCCAGCAGGCGCGACTGGTAGAGCACCTTTACGTCTGAGCGCTTGACCTCGGTGGCGACGTCGTCGGGCAGCCCCAGGGCGTCCAGTTCGGTGACATAGATGACCCGGGGTGTGACCGAAGTCAGCGCCAGAGCGAGTTTGGCAGAGGCGACGCCTTTGTCGAGCACCAGCACGCGTTTGTCGGCGAGTGCCGAGACGTCGTCTACCGTGGTGTAGACGCCCGTGCCCGCGTACTCGGTGGCGCCCTCTATGATCGTGACCTCGCGCGCTCCGCACCCCAATCCTACGGCCGCGATCTCGTCTTCTCCCAGCGGTTTGAGGCGCTTGCCCGAGCGCCAGTTCTTGATAGCGTCGTGCAAAGCGTCGGCCGCTAGGTTCGAACAGTGCATCTTGATCGGCGGGAGTCCGTCGAGCGCATCCGCCACGTCGGCCCGGGTCACCTCGAGCGCCTCGTCGAGCGTCTTCCCGATGACGAGCTCGGTGATCATGCTCGATGTGGCCACCGCCGATCCGCATCCGAACGTGAGGAACTTGATTTCGTCGATGCGGTCGTCCTTGACCCGCACATACATCTCCATCAGGTCCCCGCACACGGGGTTACCCACCCGACCCACGGCCACGTCGTCTCCTTCGAGCGTGCCCACGTTGCGGGGATTGCGGAAGTGGTCGAGCGTCTTCTCGGAGTATTGGGTGGACTTCATGCGGGCCTCCTAGACCTTCTCCTAGACCTTCTGATAGAGCGGCGACATGCGTCGGAGGCGGGTCACGATCTCGGGCAAGACCTCCATGACACGGTCCACGTCGGCTTCCTGGCTGAAGCGTCCGAACGTGAACTCCAGCGAGCCGTGGGCCTCCTCGTGCAGCAGACCGCACGAGATGAGCGTGTGCGATGGTTCTAGGGTCTTCGAGGAGCAGGCCGAGCCTGTCGACACCCAGATGCCCTCGTCCTTCATGGAGAGGAGCAGTGATTCGCCTTCGATGCCCTCGAAGCGGAAGTGCGCGTTGTTCGGCAGCCGCTCGACCGGGTGCCCGTTGAGATGCGAGTCCGGGATGGTCGAGAGCACGGCGCCGATGAGACGATCGCGCATGGCGCCGAGCCTCGCCGCCTCCGCGGGCAGCTCTTCCGTGGCGATCTGCGCCGCTCTGGCCATGCCCACGATCGCCGGCAAGTTCTCGGTGCCTGAGCGCAGGCCCCGCTCTTGTCCGCCGCCCATGGTGACCGCCGCCAGGCGTGTGCCTTTGCGGATGTAGAGCGCGCCCAGCCCCGGCGGGCCGTAGATGTCGTTGCTCGAGATCGTCAGAAGGTCTACCGGGACGGCGGCCATATCGATGGGCAGCAGGCCTTCGGCGGCCACCGCATCGACGTGCAACGACACTCCGGTCCCCCGCAGCATCCCGGCGATCTCCGGGATAGATTGCACGGTGCCGATCTCGCTGCCCGCCCAGCCCACCGAGACGAGGATGGTTTCGTCGGTGATGCGGGAGCGGAGCTTCTGGGGATTGATGCGTCCGTACTGATCCGGCGGCACCTTGGCCACCCGGAAGCCTTCCTTCTCCAGGTACTTGCCGATGTTGTGCAGCGAGATGTGTTCGACCTCGGAGATGATCACATGGTCGCCCGCGCGTTTGTTGCGGTTGGCGTAGCCGATCAGCGCGAGGTTGTTCGACTCGGTCGCGCCCGACGTGAACACGATCTCCTCCGGCTGCGCCCCGATGAAGGCGGCGACGGCGGCCCGGCTCTCCTCGAGGGCCTCCGTCGCGCGATCGCCGACGGTGTGAAGGGCGGCCGGGTTGCCGAAACGTTCCGTGAAATACGGTAGCATCGTTTCGAGGACACGCGTGTCGACGGGCTTGGCCGATTGATAGTCCAGGTAGACCTCGTGGGTGTTCGCGTCATCCATCGCCGCTGGGCCTAGAACCACATGGTCGCGCCGGCGTCGAGAGCGAGGTCGTTGAGCGTCGCCGCCCCCACGATCTTCACTCCGTCGATGAGTTCCACGGTGTCCCATCCGAGCATCTGCTTCGAGGCTTCGCACACCAGTATCGGGATGCCCATCGCCAGCGTCTTGTCTATCATCTCGCGCACGCTCGGGAACGAGCCGAGCTGCATCTTCTCGGCCTCGCCGGGCCGAAGCGTTATCAGGCCCATGCCCAGGTAGTACACCGTGGGGTTGAGGTCCATGGCCTTGGCCGCCTGCGCGAGCACCAACGGCGAGTACTGGCGCTCCGGAAGGTTGCTGGTCTGCACATACAGGATCGCGTTCTCGTCTTTCATGGCTGTTGCCTCCTAGATTCCTTTGCGCTTAGCGTCCTTTGCGGATCAGGAAACGCATGCGGTCTCCTTGATCTTCTATCGAGACCATCTCGTGACCGGCTCGTTTGGCGAACCTCGTGAGGTCTTCCTCCGCGGCCGGGTCGTCGGTAAGCACCTCAAGGACCTCTCCTGCTTGCAATGCGTCCATAGCCTCGCGCGTCTGGAAGAGCGGCTCGGGGCAGAACAGACCCATGCAGTCCAGAGATGTCTCGGGTGGTTCGGAGTGGTTCATGGTCGACCTCGTTGGGATGGCGTCATGCTGTGTTCAGACGCACTATTCCCACCGAGGCCCAAGATGAAGCCCGGACGGGGCTGGTCTTGCAGGTCGGGCCCGAACCGCCGCGGGTTCAATGGAGACTCGATTGCTTGAGTTCCTGTTCCGTCGGATCAGGAGAGTCGCAACGTGCTCGTCGTGCTCATCATCGGGCACCGGCGTAAGATCGCTCCCCTTGGCTCCCACGTTCGTTTGGTGGAGAAGAAAGGTCACCTCGTCCAAAGCAAGAACCCACAATTTGCGAAGAAATTCGCGGCACACTTTTTCAGCCCTGCAATAATCGGCCACTTCGCGACATATAGTGAATAGAAGAACAAATATGGGAAGCCAGAGAGGGCAGGGCGCTTCGGTGTGCTTGAGGGAGGAGATCTTCTCGAAGCAACGAGAGTCCGACATCCACACGGGAAGGGGGTGATCGAGGAACGTAAGCGATAGGTAGCCGTATGAAGACCGGGGTGGTGTTGTTCGTCCCCCCAGGAGGCGAGGCAAATGGCGCGTGGGCGACTAGCCCGAGAAAGAGAGGTGGCGGGTGAGGTGAGCACACATCGGCCAATAGGGAAACTAGTGGTGTGTCATGGGCACGGATGAACGGCCCCGTGGCGGCTCTGGCCCCTGCTGTGAAATTGCAGGGCATTCATCGGCAGAGCCTCGGGAGGGAAGGCTTGTCAGCCTTTCGAAGTCGCCGCTTTATCGGACAGCAACGGAGGATGATTGTGGCGCAGAGGCGCTTCGAACAGATTGCGATCATTGCTGGGAGGGAAGTAACAGACCCGACGCTTGAACATTCCCAGATTGGGTCGTAAGCTTCCCAATATGGGAATGAAAAAGCCTCAGGATTCCAGCCTCGCCGACGCGCTCTTCACCCGAGTCCAGCAGCGGGTGCTGGGCCTGCTCTTCGCGCAGCCAGACCGGAGCTTCTTGGCAACGGAGGTAATCCGGCTGGCCAATGTCGGCACGGGTGCTGTGCATCGCGAGTTGGGCAAGCTGGCCGGCAGCGGGCTCGTCACGGTGACGGCGGTGGGCCGGCAGAGGCACTACCAGGCGAATCGGGCCTCTCCGATCTTCTTGGATCTCCACGGTCTGGTGCTCAAGACGGTGGGACTGGCGGAGCCGTTGCGCGAGGCCCTGACTCCTTTGGCCGAACAGATCACGGTCGCCTTCGTCTATGGTTCGGTGGCCAAGG
>CAZDGO010000274.1:0-3879 GCA_964504825.1 uncultured Gaiellales bacterium | reverse complement strand
CAGCTAAAGCTGTTAAGCCGGGTGGGGCTCGGTTCGGAGCGTACGCTCCGAACCGAGCCCGGTCCGCGGGTAGGAGAAACGTCATGACCACAAAGTGGATCTACTGGTTCGACGAATTGACCAAGGATTCGTACGAGTTGGTGGGCAAGAAGTGCGCCAACCTGGGCGAGATGACCCGCACGGGGCTGCCGGTGCCGCCGGGCTTCGCGCTGTCCATCGACGCATATAACCTCTTCATGAGAGAGACCGGCGCGGCGGAGAAAGTGCGCGAGTATCTGGCGACGAACCCCGGCGATCTCGTGCGGGACGAGGCCATCAGCCGGCACATACGGGAGATCGTCGAGAGCCACGATCTGCCCGAACGGATGAAGATCGATGTGTCCCGCGAGTACCAGAAGCTGTGCAACATGGTCGGCATCCCCGATCTGCCGGTAGCCGTGCGCTCCTCGGGGGCGGTCAGCATGCCCGGGCAGATGGAGTCGTTCCTCAACGTGCGCGGCGACGAGAATGTGTTCAGAAAGATCGTCGAAGTGTGGGGCAGCTCGTTCACCCATCAGGCCGTGGCCTACCGGTTCAACAAGAATCTGCCCGTGGAGAGCTTCCCCATCGGGGTGGCGATCATGAAAGTGGTGAACGCGAAGTGCTCGGGCGTGGCCTTCTCGATCCACCCCAACACCGGCGACCGCACGAGGATGCTCATAGAGGGCAACTGGGGCCTGGGCGAGGGTGTGGTCGGCGGAGAAGTGACACCGGACCGCTGGGTCGTCGACCGCGGCACGGGAGTCATCGAGCCCACCATCAACAACAAGTCCCGCTGCGTCGTGGCCAAGGGCGGCGGCACCGAGTGGGAAGAGGTTCCTGTCGAACTGCAGGATGTACCGTGCGCCACCGATGATGAGGTCCGAGAACTGGTCAAGCTGGCCGAACGCCTCGAGAAAGCCTATGGAGAGCCCCAGGACATCGAGTGGGTGTTCGACCGTGACTTCATGCTGCCCGATAGTCTGCGGGTGGTGCAGACCCGGCCGGCCAAGATCGCCAAGGGCACCGACACTGAATCGCAGAACGCGTACCTCATCGACCTTATGCTGAACGCGGTATATCACCGCACATGAGTCGCGCATCCGGAACCTACCGAGACCTGCCTCCGGGGTTGGACCCGCTCTACATCCATATCTACGAGGTCGCGCTGCCGATGCTGGGCACGCGCAAGAACGATCTGCACGCGCGGGTCGGCTGCCAGTTCGCCGTCGAATTCCTCGATCGTGAAGGGGGCGACCCGCGGATAGCTGTTCCCGCGATCCTTCTTCACGATCTGGGCTGGAACGAGATCCCGGAGGACTATCAACGCCGGGCCTATGGCCCGAACAGCAGCGACGCGCAGCTGAACCGGCTCCACGAGCAGGCCGGCGCCCGCCTCTCGCGTGAGGTCCTCGAGTCCGTCGGATATGACGCCACCCTGATTGAAGAGATATGTCGCATCATCGACGGGCACGACTCACGGCCCACGGCGGCGTCTGTGGAAGAAGCAATCGTCAAAGACTCCGACAAGGTGTGGCGGGTGAGCCGGGAAGGATTCCCCGCGAGCCTGAGCATACTCGGCGATCTCGGGCCTCAGCAACTGCATGATTTCATCGCGGTGCGTGTGCCTCTATGGTTTCTCACCACCGCCGGTCGCGAGATGGCACTACAGCAGCTCGCCGACCGCCGGGCACAGTACGGGCTGGACCTTCCACCGGACATCCCCCCACCCGCCGGCTACGGCATCGGTGACGTCGAAGAGTACGACGCCGCCGAGCACGAAGCCGCTGTGGACGAAGATCCTCGATGACCCCCCTCCCGGGCACATATGCCGGCGGACTCCTACGGCTGAGCCTCGACGACCCCGGCCTGCGCGGCCGGGGTGGCGCGCGAAGGCACACGGAGCTCCCCCCGGCTCCGTGGTTGACGGAGTCCGCCGGCGGGCGGGGTTGGGGCATCCGCTGGCTCAACGAACTCACGACTCCGGGCACCGACCCTCTCGCCCCCGGCAATCCGCTGGTGTTCGTCACCGGGCCGCTCGGGGCCACGAGTGCGCGTGGGTTCAGCCGGTGGATCGTGATGACCCGCAGTCCGCTGACGGGGGCTTTGGCCCGCTCGGTGTGCGGCGGACATTTCGGGGCCGCGATGAAGTTCGCGGGCATCGATGCCCTGGCTCTCGAGGGCCAGGCGGAGGAACCCAGTGTACTTGTGCTCGACGCGAGCGATATGTCGGCGGCCGGCGGGACCCCCGGCCAACCCGGCGGGCCGAGCGCCCCCGGCGCGGGTCTGCGGGCGGAACTCGTACCCGCCGGCGAGCTCTGGGGCCTCGATACCCAGCAGGTGCAGGAAGTACTGGGCAAGCGATACGGTTCGGCCGCGCAGGTGGCCTGCATCGGCCCGGCCGGCGAGCGCCTGGTTCGCTACGCCACCATCACCCACGGCACCCGCACGGCGTCCCGTTGCGGCGTGGGCACCGTCATGGGTGCCAAGCAGCTGAAGGCGGTGGTCGTGGTGCCTCCCGGCCGGCGCCTGCCGGCGGCGGATCCGCCGGTGTTCGACGCCCTGGTGCGCGACCACTACGAGCGGATGAAGGTCCATCCGCGTTTTGCCAACATGCGCATGGCCGGCACCATCCCGATGACCGAGAAGGTGCACTATCTAGGCATGCTACCGGTAAAGAACTTCCAGATGGGTTCCATGGAGGGTTTGGACAACCTCTATACGACCGCCTTCCAGGCCCTGAAGACCGGCACGCATGCCTGCTGGGGATGCGCTACCCGTTGCGGGCAGGTGCACCACGTGCGCTTCGGCCCGTTCGAGGGGGCATGGAGCGAGGGGCCGGAATACGAATCGCTGTGGGCGTTGGGGCCGGAGCTCGGTCATCTGGATCCGGCTGCCATCGTAGCCGCCGATCACCTCTGCGACCGCTTGGGCATCGACACCATCAGCGCCGGCGTCAGCATCGGCCTTCTGTTCGAGCTGGCCCAGCGGGGCCTGGTCGCTGCCGAGGAGATCGGGGGCCTGATCGATCCGGCACGGACCGCGGGGCTCGACCTTACCTGGGGCGACAGCCGCACGATCCTGGAGCTGCTACGCATGATCGCCTACCGGGAGGGGATCGGCGACCTGCTTGCGGAGGGCACCATGCGCGCGGCGCAGACCTTGGGTGGCGAGGCCGCCCGCTACGCCATGCACGTCAAAGGTCTGGAGCTTCCCGCATACGATCCCCGCGGCGCGAAGGCTCACGGCATGGGCTACGCGGTCAGCAACATCGGCGGTAGCCACATGTACGGCTACGCCCGTCAGGAGATCTCCGCGTATACGGAGCCGCGCCCCGTCGACCCCAAGGCCGACACCGGCAAGGGCGACATCATCGCGTGGAACCAGGTGCGGAAGGCCATCGAGGAGACCCTGATCCTCTGTAACTTCGCCGACACGGCCATGGATCTGCCCTTTTTGGCGGCCACCCTGCGGGCGGCCACCGGCATCGAAGAGCTGGGCGACCTCGACCATCTCCAGACGGTGGGGGAGCGTATCGTGACCGCCGAACGCATGTTCAACGTGCGGGAAGGGTTTTCTCGCGCCGACGACGTGCTTCCGGGGCGGATGGTCAGCGAACCGATGGTCGATGCTGGACCCAACACGGGTGAGTACATCCGCCAACCGGACACCATTCTCGACGAGTACTACGCGGCCCTGGGTTACGACGCGGAAGGGCGCCCCACTCCGGAGACGCTGAGCCGGCTCGGGCTGACCGGCTAGATTCCGCCCGCCGCCCACCGCCCGCCGCGTTCGCGGCGCTGCCCGCGGAACCGTCGGTTGGGCTAGGAGGCTGCTGAAAAACGAAGCCTTGGCCACCAG
>CAZDGO010000273.1:0-3890 GCA_964504825.1 uncultured Gaiellales bacterium | reverse complement strand
CGATGCGGGCGTGACGGCCCGGTAGTCGTACAGCATCGCGTCGCATGGTAGCGCCAGTGGTCGCGCCGGATTTCGCCGGGTGAAAAGTCCGCGCCTGCGGGGCACGGGGTGGTAGGCTTCCAGCGATTCCGAGCGCAATTGCGATAGATGGGGAGGTCCGCTTCATGACACGGGACCATTCAAGAATTCCGGTAGGAGCCATGCTGGCGGCGGCCACGCTCGTGCTCGCCGCGTGCACCGGAGGTGGCGACGGATCGCCAGGAGCCGAGGCCAGCGGAGACGGCGGAGGCGACTCCGGCGGGTACCCGGACGGGACGATCACCATCGTGGTGCCGTTCTCGGCCGGCGGGCCGACCGACACGGTGACGCGCCTGATCGCGGAGCCGATGAGCGCGGAGCTGGGTCAGACGATCGTCGTCCAGAACGTCGAGGGCGCGGGCGGGACGGTGGCGGCCGCCGAAGTCGCAGCGGCCGCAGCCGATGGGTACACGGTGCTGATGCATCACATCGGCATGTCGACGGCGCCGGCGCTGTATGCCGACCTGCCGTACGACCCGCTCACGGACTTCAAGACCATCGGCCTCGTGACCGAGGTGCCGATGACGATCATCGCGCGACCTGACTTCGAGCCGGACACGCTCGAGGAGCTGGTCGCCTACGTCACCGAGAACGCCGACACCGTCACCTATGCCAACGCCGGCATCGGCGCTGCATCGCACCTGTGTGGACTGCTCTTCCAGAGCGCCATCGGCGTGACGCTCACCGAGGTTCCGTACGAGGGAACGGGTCCGGCCCTGACCGACCTCGTCGGTGGGCAGGTCGACTTCATGTGCGACCAGACCACCAACACCACCGGTCAGATCCAGGGTGGCGAGGTCAAGGCCTACGCGGTGACCACGCCGGAGCGCGTGGCGAGCCTGCCAGACCTGCCGACCACAGAGGAGGCAGGGCTGCCAGAAGTCCAGGTCGGCGTGTGGCACGGCCTCTATGTTCCGGCCGATACGCCCGACGCGGTGGTCGAAATCCTGACCGCGGCCCTCCAGGTTGCGCTCCAGGATCAGAACGTGATCGACTCGCTTGCGGACCTCGGTGCCGCACCTGTTTCACAGGATCAAGCGACGCCGGAGGCGCACACGGAGTACCTCCAGTCCCAGATCGATGTGTGGGGACCGATCATCGAGGCAGCCGGGGTGGAGGCTTCCTGACGCTCACGGAATGGTGAGGCGGCTCCGGCCGCCTCACCGTTCACCAACTCTCGCGAGGTGACGCCCAGCCTTGGACATTCAGAGAGCCCGTAGAGATCTGCTGGCGGGCGGGATCTTCGTGGCGTTCGGGCTTGCCTTCGCCGTCCTGTCGCTGACGTACGAGGTCGGCACGCCAGTGCGGATGGGACCCGGCTACCTCCCCCTTGTCCTGGGCGGCATCCTCGCGCTGCTGGGGCTCCTGGTCATGGTCAAGGGTTTCGTGGCGGGACAGGGAGAGGCGATCGGTGCGGTGCCGTGGAAGGCGGCCGGGCTGCTCGTCGTGGCGATCATCTTCTTCGGCATCACGGTGCGAGGGCTCGGGCTCGTCCCCTCGCTGTTCGTGACCACCCTGCTGGCGGCCTTCGCGGGCCACGGCACGCGCGTGCTCCCGGCCCTGGTGATTGCAGCCGGGCTGACGGTTATGTGTGTCCTCATCTTCGTGGCGGGGCTCCAGCTTCGGCTACCCCTCATCGGTCCCTGGATCCCGGTGTAGGGGACCCATGGACCTGCTGGGGAACCTCGGGCTCGGCCTCGAGACCGCACTGCGCCTGGAGAATCTCCTGTTCTGTCTCCTTGGCGTCGCCCTGGGCACCGCGGTGGGCGTCTTGCCGGGCATCGGTCCCACGGCGACGATCGCCATGCTCCTGCCGATCACCTTCAACTTCGAGCCGGTGACGTCGCTGATCATGCTGGCCGGCATCTACTACGGCGCGCAGTATGGCGGATCCACCACGGCCATCCTCATCAACCTGCCGGGTGAGTCATCCGCGGCTGTGACCGCCATCGACGGCCATGAGATGGCCAAACGAGGCCGCGCCGGGCCGGCCCTGGCCACCGCCGCGCTGGGCTCGTTCTTCGCCGGAACGGTGGCCACCATCGTCCTCGCCCTGTTCGCTCCGCCGCTGGCTCGCGTGGCACTGTCCTTCGGGCCGCCCGAGTATTTCTCGCTCGTGGTGCTGGGCCTCATTGCATCCATCGCGCTCGCGAGTGGCTCGGCGCTCAAGGCCCTCGCCATGATCATCCTGGGGCTCCTGCTTGGGACGGTGGGGCAGGACATCTACACCGGCACCCCGCGCTTCGTCTTCGGGGTGCGCGAGCTGTATGGCGGGATCAACTTCGTCTCAGTGGCGGTGGGGATGTTCGGCGTGGCCGAGATCCTGCGCAACCTCGAGAGCGAGAAGACCCGCACCGTGATGGTGAAGAAGGTCCAGAACCTGTGGCTCACCCGGAAGGAGCTGCGCCAGATCATCGCGCCCGTGCTGCGGGGCACGGGCCTGGGGTCGGTGCTGGGCATCCTTCCCGGCCTCGGCCACGTGCTTGCGTCCTTCGCCTCCTACTCGGTCGAGAAGCGGCTTTCGAAGCATCCAGAGCAGTTCGGCCACGGGGCGATCGAGGGCGTCGCCGGCCCGGAATCGGCGAACAATGCGGCCGCGCAGACCTCGTTCGTTCCCCTCCTCACCCTGGGCCTGCCGGGGAACCCGGTGATGGCGCTCATGCTCGCCGCCATCATCATTCAGGGCATCCCGCCAGGCCCGAACGTCATCAATGACGAGCCAGCCCTCTTCTGGGGCCTGATCGTGTCGATGTGGGTCGGGAACCTCTTCCTGGTGCTCCTGAACCTGCCGCTCATCGGCATCTGGGTGAAGATGCTGACGATCCCGTACAAGATCCTCTTCCCGGCGATCATCGCCTTCGCCGCCATCGGCTGCTACTCGCTCGGCCTCAACGCGTACCACGTGTACGCCATCGCCTTCTTCGGGATCCTGGGATACGCCCTCATCAAGCTGGGCTGCGAGCCGGCACCGCTGCTGCTCGGATTCGTCCTGGGTCCGCTCCTGGAGGAACACCTGCGCCGCGCCATGATCATCTCGCGCGGCGATCCGAGCGTCTTCGTGACCAGGCCGATCTCGCTGACGCTGCTGATCCTGGCGGTCGGGGCCCTGTTGATCACCCTGCTGCCGGCCATCCGCAGGCAGCGCGAGGTCGTGTTCAAGGAGGAGGATGTCTAGAGCTCGACCTCGGTGAGTCTGGAGACGACCTGGCCCTCGATCAGGCGCGCCGGGTCCGGGTCCAGGGCGGCACGCTCAGCCGAGGCGTAGTAGGCCGCATCCGCCGCCGCGAAGGCGTCCCATTCGCCGGTGTGGGCGAGCAGCCACACGAACCGACTCTCTTCTTCCACCTTCCACGCGCCGTCGATCGTGAATCCCAGCTCGCGTCTCAGGGGAGCGATTCCGGCGAGCCATTCGTCGACGAACTGATCCAGTGAACCTTCACTGATGCGGTAGTCGCGAAGTTCTGTGGCCATGGCTCCGAGAGTCTAGGCCCCGGACATTCGACTCGCTGGGAAACATCTCGCCCGTGAACCGTTCAGCTTCACATGGGGCGTGCACTGTGCGTCGTCACGGCCGTTGGAACCGTCCCCGTTCACACCACGCGTGAACGGGGACCCGTAAGAGCGCGCGGCCGACGCTCAATGCACGCCCCATGTGAATCCGGACCGATCCGACGCTGACCGGGACGTCGATCACGTCCTTCGCCGCTACCGCGGGACCGATGTCGAGCCGATCAGCAGGAAGACCACCGGAACGATTGCGGTCGAGGCGTTGATCACGAAGTGCGCCACGATCAGCGAGGTGAGGCGGCGCA
>CAZDGO010000272.1:0-3900 GCA_964504825.1 uncultured Gaiellales bacterium | reverse complement strand
GAGCCGTTCCCCGGCGAGTCCGATGCACGCCACTCGGGCCTTGCGGTCGGTCTCCTCGAGCAGGCGGTCGGTGGTCTCCTCGGTGTCCTTGCCCCAGAGGTGGCCGGCGGGACGTAGCTCGGCCTTCCCGGGGGTCACGTAGAGAAACACGGGCTCCGCCGCGCGCCCTTTGAGGATGATGCCGTCATAGCCGGCACGCTTCATCTCGGTGGGGAAGTGACCGCCCGAGTTCGAGGTGGTAAGGGCGCCGGTGAGCGGGCTCTTGGTCATGATCATGTAGCGGGCACCGGTGGCCGCCCGGGTTCCGGTGAGGGGGCCCGTGAACAGACACATCATGTTGTCAGGGTGCAGCGGGTCCACAGTGGGATCCATCTCTTTGTTCAGATAGTAGATCCCGAGACCGCGTCCCCCAACGTAGTCGCGCGCGACCTTCGCGTCTACGGTCTCCTCCTTGATCTCGCCGCTGGTCAAGTCGACACGCAGGATCTTGCCGGTCCAACCGTTCATCATCTACCTCGCCGGAAGGGGTTCGCTTGAAGCTCGTTTGGCAACGATGCCTTGGCCACCGGAGCGCACTGAACGGCGCGATGCGGCGGCCTCAGTCGCACCTGTAGCCCTTGAGCGGGGCGACTGTACGACGTTGCCCCACGGGGGCCGGCGATTCGCTATTGCCGGTTGAGGGAAGTATATCTAGAAATGTCCTTCTGACCGAGGAGATCCCATGAACACTTCCGTCAGTATCTTGGTGGCAGGGGCAACCGGCAGGCAGGGCGGGTCGGTGGTCCGTCACCTTCAGGCTCGCGGCTTCCATGTCCGAGCTCTGACCCGCGATCCCGACTCCGAAAAGGCTCGATGGCTCAAGGAGGCAGGCGTGGACCTTGTGCGAGGGGATCTCACCGACCTCGCGACGCTGCGGCCGGCTCTCGAGGGCGTTGCCGGCGTGTTCAGCGTGGCCACTCCGTTCGAGGCGGGTCTCGAGGCTGAGATCGCGCAGGGCACAACGCTAGGCGACGCTGCCAAGGCGGCGGGCGTGGGTCACTACGTGTACTCGTCGGTGGGGGGAGCCGACAGACGCTCCGGGGTGCCCCATTTTGAGAGCAAGTGGCGGATAGAGGAGCATCTGCGCGGACTTGGCCTACCTCTCACCATCTTCCGACCGGTGTACTTCATGGAGAACCTGCCCAACTTCGGCGTGCAGCGCACTGACCAGGGCCTGATCGCGTCGATGCCGCTGTCCCTCACGACCAAGCTGCAGATGATCGCCTTTGACGACATCGGGGCCTTCGTGGCGGGTGCGTTCGCTGATCCCGAGGCGTGGTTGGGCAAGGAGCTAGAACTCGCCGGTGACGAGCTCACTATCCCTGACGCAGTGGAGAGGATCGGCCGCCGCATTGGCGTTCCGGCGGCCTACCGACAGATCTCCGGGGATACCGTTCGCGCCCAGAACGAGGACTTCGCCCTCATGTATGAGTTCTTCGAACGCGAGGGCTACCAGGCCGACATAGGCGTCCTTCGCGAGATCCACCCCGGCCTCAAGACGTTCGACCAGTGGCTTGGGGAAGGTGGAGCCGACGTGCTCAAGGCTCCATAGCCCCCTCTCTTCGTGCGGTGGCGCGGCGCGTGGCGCCGTCACCTCTCTCTACGATGAGGCGCTCCGTCCGCATGGGTTGAAGGTCACCCAGATGAACCTACTGGTGGCGCTCTCTCTGCTGGGTGAGAGCAGGCCCTTGCGGCTGTGCGACCTGCTGCACCTGGAGCGCTCGACGTTCAGTCGAACCATCGAGCGCATGGGACGGCAGGGGTGGGTGGCGACGACGCCCGACGCGGACGCCCGGGCCCACCTGGTGAGCGTGACCGATGCCGGAAGGGCGTTGCTCGAGCGGGCCAAGCCGGCGTGGGAGGCGGCGCAGGCAGAAGCACGGGCGCTCCTCGGCGAGGAGGGCGCGCGCGCGTTGTTGGAGGCCGGAAACGGCTTGATGGGTGTCGGCGGCGACCGTTTCGCCGGATCAAGGGAGGAGCGACCATGACTCTTGAACAGCATCCTGATGTGGTCTGGTTCCACGAAGGGGGTACGTCCGGCCCGGACGGGGTCCTCCCGGGAGCGGTGGCCCGCCCGCGGCTCCGGGCGCCCGAGCTGCGTGAGTTGTGTCTGGCCGCCGGCGCCGACGACGTCGGTTTCGTCGAGCTCGAGAATCCGGCGGCGGCCGACCAGCGGGCCGATGTCCTAGAGGTGCTGCCCGGCACCGCGACCATCGCCAGCCTGGTGTTCCGGCTCAACCGCTACAACCTCCGTTCCCCCCTCCACTCGACGGCCGACGTGGAGTTCCAACAGGCCTCGGGCCACGCCAACCGCACGGGTCGGGCCGTGGTGTCGCGCCTGCGCAAGCTCGGGGTGCGGGCGGTGAATATGCCGGCCGGTTTCCCCTTCGAGACGGAGCGCTGGCCGGGCAGGATGTGGCCCGTGGCTGAGAAGCCGCTGGCCGAGGCGGCGGGGGTGGGTCGCATGGGGTGGCACCGTTGCGTCATCCACCCGGAGTTCGGCAGTGCCGTCACCCTGGGCACAGTGCTCGTGGCCGCCGAGCTCGACTCCTATAGTCAGCCCCTCGACGTCAACCCCTGCATCGAGTGCAAGCTGTGCGTCTCGGTGTGTCCCACGGGTGCCATCGCCCCCGACGGGCACTTCGACTTCGTCTCCTGCTATACGCACAACTACCGCGAGCGGCTGGGTGGGTTCCAAGACTGGGTGGAGCGTCTCGCCGCCAGTAACGGCACGGCCGACTACCGGGCGCGGGGCAGCGACGCCGAGACGGTGTCGATGTGGCAGAACCTCTCGGTGGGCCCGCAGACCACGTGCGACAAGTGCATGGCCGTGTGTCCCGCGGGGCGGGACGTGATCGGCGAGTATCTGAGCGACGAGAAGGCATACCGGGCCCAGGTGGCCGACCGTCTGCGCGACAAGGCTGAGACGGTCTACGTGGTGGCCGGCTCCGATGCCGAGGCCCGTGTGACCAAGCGGTTCCCCAAGAAGGCCGTCAAGCGCGTTGGCAACGGCCTGCGCCCGAACTCACCAAGCAACTTCCTGGGCGCCCTGCCGCTGATCTTCCAGCGAGACCAAGCCGAGGGCCTCGATGCCACCTATCACTTCACCTTCACCGGCATGGAGCCCTGCCAAGGCACGGTGGTGATCAAGGACAAGGCCATCACGGTGAGCGACGGCTTGGTGGGGACGGCCGACCTGCGCGTGACTGCCGACGGGGCCACCTGGATCGCCTTCCTGGCCAAGGAGAAAGGACTGGCCGCCGCTCTGCTCTCGCGTAGGCTGAGGCTCAGCGGATCGCCGCGGCTGATGTCGGCGTTCGCGAGGTGTTTTCCGTCGTAGGTGACGCGACATACGCCGCCAGTCACCGGTGGCCCCGGCGCCCTGCCATGGCAAGCTCGAGATAGCGGCGGGGCACCTTCTCCCACGAGGGGAAGTGTTGCGCGGAGAGGTCGTGGAGACGAGCGCGGAACGCCGGGTCGGCGGTGGGGTAGCGCTCGAGGACATCCACCGCCACGCGGGCGATCGCCGCGGTGAGGTAGCCGCCGGGGGCCAGCGTTCGCAACATGGGGTCGGCGAGCGAGTCGGCCACCACGTCGAGTACCGACATGAGCCCGCTGTGGTAGCTCGCAATCGGCAGCGCCCCCGCCGACAGGGCCTCCATGGTGACGAGCCCTAAGGCCTCGGGAAAGACCGACGGTGCGAGTGAGACGTCCGCCGCCGCGAAGACCCGGGCCAGTTGGGCCGGTGTCAGGTGGTCGAGGAAGGCGACGTGCAGCTTCCCGGCGTGCCCGACCGGCTCGGGGACGACCGGACCGAACTCGGGCAGCGTCCTCAGCTCCTGCTCCGCGAGGGCGAGCCCG
>CAZDGO010000271.1:0-3900 GCA_964504825.1 uncultured Gaiellales bacterium | reverse complement strand
CGGAGGCCGGACGGTGCAGTTGGGCAACGTGGCTTACATGCGGCAGCTCAAGGTGATCATGATCACCGGCGACAACCGGCGCACGGCGGAGGCCATCGCCCGGGAGGTCGGTATAACCCGGGTGCTGGCCGAGGTGCTACCCCAGGAGGTGACGGCATGGCTCTGCCTCTCACGGCATAGACGGCGGCGGCTATTCCGGGAGTCTCCATGCTTACCTCCCTCTTACCTGGGGTTTACGGTCCTTCACCCCGCAACCGCATCATAAGGACGCTCGGGTGCGCTCAGCCATCTCCGGTGACAATCCGCAAGACTGTAAGGAGGCTCGTGTGTCAAGAGAATCCGTAAAGGCCGCGTTGGGTGAGACTCGGAGGGCGGCCCGCACGGCAAAACCACGCGCCCGACGCCGAGCACCGGCACTCCCACCCGAGCACGAGCCAGAGTCGGCGGTTGAAGTCGCCCTTGACAAACCGCCCCATCTATACCTTATAATGTCGATCAATCTACTCGGCATTACAGCTCGCGCCTCTCACCGGCCGAGCCGGCACATCACGTCAGAGGGAGCGAGGGTCAGTATGAAGCAGCGATGTCACAGCGGGAGAGTCTCCAGGTGGCCCGCTGCTCAATAGAAAGGAAACCGCCTACACCATGAAACGGAAGATCGCTTTCGCCGCACTCATCTTGGGTCTCGTCCTTTCGGCGTTCTCGCTGGCCGGTTGCGGCAGTCGGAGTGCCGCTGACGCGGGCATCGAGCTGCTCAACGTCTCGTACGACCCCACCCGCGAGCTCTACGAAGACTTCAACAAGGCGTTCGCCGCCGACCGGCTGCGGAAGACGGGCCAGACGGTCACGATCAAGCAGTCCCACGGCGGCTCGGGAAAACAGGCGCGCGCGGTCATCGACGGCCTCGAGGCCGATGTGATCACGCTCGCCCTGGCCTACGACATCGACGCGATCGCCAAGGCAGGACTCACCGACCCCGCCTGGCAGCAGCGTCTGCCGAACAACAGCTCCCCCTATACCTCGACCATCGTGTTCTTGGTACGCAAGGGCAACCCCAAGCAGATCAAAGACTGGGACGACCTCGTGAAGCCGGGCATCGAGGTCATCACCCCTAACCCGAAGACCTCGGGCGGCGCGCGCTGGAACTACCTGGCCGCCTGGGGCTACGAGCTGGGCAAGACGGGCAACGACCAAGCCAAGGCGCGTGAGTTCGTGACCCAGCTCTTCAAGAACGTGCCCATGCTCGACTCGGGAGCCCGGGGCTCCACCACCACCTTCGTCGAGCGCGGCATCGGCGACGTGCTGCTGGCTTGGGAGAACGAAGCCTTCCTGGCCGTGAACGAGTTCGGTAAGGACGCGTTCGAGATCGTCGTGCCGTCGGTGAGCATCCTCGCCGAGCCACCGGTGACCGTCGTGGACAAGGTGGCCGAGAAGCACGGCACGGCGGACGTGGCCAAGGCCTACCTCGACTACCTCTATACCCCGGCGGGACAGGAGATCGCCGCCAAGCACTACTACCGTCCGCGCCTGGAGTCCGTCGCCGCACAGTACGCCGACACGTTCCCGAAAGTCACGCTCTTCACCGTCGATGAGCTCTTCGGCGGCTGGCAGAAGGCCCAGAAGGAGCACTTCGCCGACGGCGGCGTCTTCGATCAGATCTACCAACCGAAGTAGAGGGCTGGTGTGGTGAGAAAGCGCCGGGTGCTGCCGGGATTCCGACTGAGCTTCGGCTACGCGGTGACCTACCTGTGCCTGCTGATCCTGCTGCCCCTCTCCACCCTCGTCGTCAAGACGGCCGGCATGAGCTGGCCGGCCTTCTGGAGCGCGGTAAGTTCCCCGCGGGCGCTCGCCTCCTACGAGCTCACCTTCGGCGCCTCGCTGGCCGCGGCGGCCGTGAACGCGGTCTTCGGTCTGCTCGTCGCCTGGGTGCTCGTGCGCTACCGCTTCCCGCTGCGGGGGGTGATCGACGCGATGATCGACCTCCCCTTCGCTCTGCCCACGGCGGTGGCCGGCATCGCCCTCACCACCGCCTATGCCTCCAACGGCTGGATGGGCGGCCTGTTGGCCCGCCTGGGGATCAAGGTGGCCTTCACCCCCGTGGGCGTCGTGGTAGCCCTGGTCTTCATCGGGCTGCCCTTCGTGGTGCGCACGGTCCAGCCGGTACTCCAGGAGATGAGCGTAGACGTAGAGGAAGCCGCCTCGAGCCTGGGAGCCTCGGGCCGTCAATCGTTCTTCCGGGTGATCCTGCCCCAACTTCTGCCCGCGGTGCTGACGGGCTTCGTGCTCGCCCTGGCACGCGGCATCGGAGAGTACGGGTCGGTGGTCTTCATCTCCGGCAACATGCCCATGCGCACCGAGATCACCCCGCTCTTGATCGTGACCAAGCTCGAGCAGTTCGACTATCAAGGAGCGACGGCATTGGCGCTCGTGCTGCTCGCGGCGTCCTTCGCGTTGCTCTTCCTGACCAACGGCCTGCAGTGGTGGACCCGCAGACGGTGGGCGGCGGCGTGAGCCTGGCGCAGGCCCAAACGCCGGGCGGGGCGCACGTGGCGCACGTGGAGAAGGCGGCGCGGACATCGGGGCTCGTCCCGGGCCTGCTGATCGCGGCCGCTCTCGCATTCCTGGCCTTCTTCCTCTTCACGCCGCTCGTACTGGTCTTCGCCAAGGCATTCGACAAAGGCTGGTCGGCCTACGCCGCCGCCATCACGGAACCAGACGCGGTTTCGGCCATCCGCCTCACGCTGCTGGTCACTCTGATTGCCGTGCCTCTCAACACGGTCTTCGGTCTGGCCGCGGGCTGGTGCATCGCCAAATTCGAGTTTCCGGGCAAGAGTGTGCTCACCACCCTCATCGATCTGCCACTGGCCGTTTCGCCGGTGGTCGCCGGGCTGGTGTTCGTGCTCCTGTTCGGGGCCGGGGGCTGGTTCGGTCCCTGGCTCAGCGCCCACGACGTGAAGGTCATCTTCGCGATGCCCGGCATCGTCCTCGCGACGACGTTCGTCACCTTCTCCTACGTGGCCCGCGAGCTCATAGCCTTCATGCAGTCCCAGGGACGAGACGAGGAGGAGGCCGCGGTCGTCCTCGGCGCCGGCGGCCTGCAGACCTTCCTGCGGGTCATCCTCCCCCGCATCAAGTGGGGACTCCTGTACGGCGTCCTCCTGACCAACGCCCGCGCGATGGGAGAGTTCGGCGCCGTCTCCGTGGTGTCGGGCCATATCCGCGGTCGGACGAACACGGTGCCGCTCCACGTCGAGGTCCTCTACAACGAGTACGCCTTCTCGGCCGCGTTCGCGGTCGCCTCGCTGCTGGTGGTGGTGGCGCTGGTCACTCTGGCGCTGAAGAAGGTAGTCACATGGCGAGCACAGGAGCTTTAAGGAGCGTGACCATGGAGTTGGAAGTCCGCAACCTCTCGAAGACCTTCGGAGCGACTACCGCCCTGCAGGACATCGACCTGCGGGTCGAATCAGGGTCGCTGGTGGCCCTGCTCGGGCCCTCCGGCTCGGGCAAGACCACGCTGCTGCGTGTCATCGCGGGCCTGGAGGCCCCCGACTCGGGCCGCGTGCTGATCGGAGGCGACGATCACACCCGCCGCCCGCCGCGCGACCGCAACATCGGGCTGGTGTTTCAGCACTACGCGCTCTTCAACCACCTGACCGTGTTCGAGAACATCGCCTTCGGTCTGCGGGTCAGGCGTCGGCCGAAGCAGCAGATCGACGAGCGGGTGCGGGAGCTCCTGGGGTTCATCCAGCTCGAGGGTTTCGAGCACCGCCGGCCGGGGCAACTCTCCGGCGGACAGCGGCAACGGGTGGCGCTGGCCCGCGCGCTCGCCGTCGAACCGCAGCTTCTCCTGTTGGACGAGCCCTTCGGCGCCCTCGACGCCAAGGTCCGGCAGGAGCTGCG
>CAZDGO010000270.1:0-3912 GCA_964504825.1 uncultured Gaiellales bacterium | reverse complement strand
GGCGAGGGCGTGTCGGAGACCGCCCTTGCTTCTGGTGTGCAGAAAGAGACCGCGATCACCGTGGCCGTACCGTGGCGCAGCAGCTCGTCCTGGGACGAATACGATCTCCGCGTCTATCCGCACCGTGGGGCTGACCGGTTCCAGTTCTACGCCGAGACGGGAAATCCCATAAGCGTGCGCATCGAGGCCTCGCTGCCTGGCCCTGGGCTGGGGGTGCGGATGTTCAGCTGGGAAACGGGGCGGGAGCTGCTTGTTCAGGCCTCCAGCGACGAGCACGGTGTCGTGGAGCTTTTCGTGGTCGCGCGGGTCGGCGGTATGAACTCGGTGGAGGTGGGGCTGGATCCACCGAAGAGTGAGCGCCCTCAATCCTATCGGGTCAGTATCGACGCTCCGCGCAGCGGACAGTTGGTCGACGGCACACGACGGAGGCGGGCCGAATTCGTCGACGTACCGGTCGGGCACCCCTACCGAGAGGCCATCACCGCGGTCGCGGGCGCTGATGTCATGACCGGGTACGGGGAGTGGTGGGAGTTCGCCCCTGACGATCCGGTGACGCGGGTTCAGCTCGCCGAGATGGTCCGTGATTCCTTGGGCCGCGAAGGATCGGGGGCGGTGCCGGTACTCCTCGCCGATCTCGCAGCCCAGGATCGTTTGAAGGGGGTTCTTCAGGTCGTGCCGCGCGATCGGGACAGGCCGGGCGCCCGTGAGCCCGTTGTTGCCATCGCCCGAGCTCAGGCTATCTCTTTGATCGTGGGGGCCTTGGAACGCTATCGCCCTGGCGTCTTGGCGCAGCCACCCCGCGGCTTCTCGTGCACTATGGCGAGCGATGTCCATCGGTTCCATGCTCGGATCGCCGAGTACAACGGCCTCCTAGTGGGGCTGGTGGGATTCGGACCGCATTGGGATCCCAGGGTCGCCGTGTCTCGCGGTGAGGTGGCCGAGATGTTGTGGGCGACGATGCGGTTGGCAGAAACAGCCGCAGCGGCGCTCGGCGTGTACACGAGTGAGTACCTCGTGGGAGCGCATGAAGAGATCGACCGTTTGATGGTGGAGGCCGGGGTTTCCGATGAGTCGTCGCCGCTTGGAGTGGCGCCGTCTCGTAGCGAGGCGCCCTCGCCCATCCGCCTGGTCGCTTTGGACCATGCGGACATACGCCAGAGCGTAGAGCAGACGCGCGATCGTCTCAGGGCGAAGACTCTCGACTCCGCGGGGCCCGCGCCGGGGGACCCGCCAGCGTGACCGCCTCGCCTGCTCGGTGGCGCGTGGTTCTGGCCTTCGCCGCCATCTACGTCATATGGGGCACGACCTACCTGGCCATCCGCTACAGCATCGAGACCCTGCCCCCGTTCTTGATGAGCTCCGCGCGGTTCCTCATCGCCGGAGGGTTGCTCTTCGCATGGGGACGGTTCAGAGGGGTCCCCACCCCGCGGCTGACCTACTGGAAGCCGGCGGTCGCAGCCTCGGCGTTCCTGATGGTGGGTGGCCAGGGGATGGTCGCGTGGGCCGAATCACGTATCCCTTCGGGACTGGCCGCCGTGCTGATCTCGATCATGCCCATCTGGATGCTCGGGCTCAACTGGGTGCGACCCGGCGGACAGCGACCCGACCGGAAGATGATCACCGGGTTGGTGGTGGGGTTCGTCGGTGTGGTCATCTTGATCGGTCCCTGGCAGACCGGGGGCAGGGACGTGGATCTTCTCGGCGTAGCCGGGGTCCTCTTTGCCGCGTTGTCCTGGGCCGCGGGGTCGCTGTATACCCGTTCCGTGAAGATGCCCGTGCCCCACCTCATGGTGACAGCGATGCAGATGCTGTCCGGCACCGTCCTGCTGCTGCTCGTGGGGTCGGCGATGGGGGAGTGGGAGCACGTCTCGAGCACCCGCATATCGGCGGTCTCGGTCGCGGCTATGTTCTACTTGGCGCTGGTCGGGTCCTTGGTGGCACTCAGCGCATACATGTGGCTGCTGCGCGTGTGTGCGCCGTCGCGGGCGTCCACCTACGCGTATGTGAACCCGGTGGTGGCGGTTTTTCTCGGCTGGCTGGTGGCGGGAGAGTCATTCACACCGCGGATGCTCGTGGCGGCGGCCATAATCCTGGGGGCCGTGGTGCTGGTGACGTTCGGAAGCGTGACCGACAAGCGTGCGGCGATTCGGAGACGGCCCGTGCGTGCCGCGCCGGGCGGCGAGATCGCTGAAGCCCCCGTGCCCGCTCCCTATCCGCTCTTGCCAAAGGCCGATTCGGCCAAGACCTGACCTCCATCTACCACGATGGTCTGTGCTCTTACGCCGCCGGTAGGGTCACCGTGAACGTCGAACCCACGCCTACGGTGCTCTTCACTTCCACGTGGCCGCCGTGACTCTCGGCCACGTGCTTCACGATGCTCAGGCCGAGTCCCGTGCCGCCCGTTTCGCGCGAGCGGGCCTTGTCGACCCGGTAGAATCGTTCGAAGATGCGGGCCTGCTCCTGACGGGGGATGCCCAGACCGTCGTCGCGTACGACCACGAAGGCCGTGTCGCCATCATGCCGCACGCTGACCCAGACGCGGCCACCCGGGCGGTTGTAGCGCAGGGCGTTCTCGACCAGGTTGCGGACAAGCGTGGCCAGGTGCACGCTGTCGCCGTGCACCCATACCGGCGTGGCGGCGTCGAGCTCGATGGTGCGCTGCGTGGCCTCCGGCTGCAGCCGGAGGACCTCCACGACGACGCCCGTGATCTCAGCCAGGTCCACGAGCTGCAGATCGATCGTCGCCGGCGCCGGTTCCTCGAGCCGAGAGAGTACCAGCAGGTCGGTGACCAGGTCGGTGAGTCTTCCGACCTCGGTGCCCACGCGCTCGGCGAACCGTTTTGCCTGCTCGGGATCGTCATGTACCGCCTGCTGAAGGGTGCTCGCCAGTAGTGAGAGGCCGGCGAGAGGCGTCTTGAGTTCGTGGGAGACGTTCGCCACGAAATCCCGGCGCACGTCTTCCGCGCGTCGGCGGGCGGTCTCGTCGCGGAATACCAGGACCACCTGAGCGTACTCAACCGGTCGACCGGTGGCGTCGCCGCCCGGGCTCGGCCATCCCGGCGCGTGGCGGGGGAGACGAAGGGGCACCGCCTGCACCCAGAGCATGCGCGCATCGGGGAGTCGCACCTCGTCGGTCACCACCGAACCGGTAGCGCGGGCGCGTTCGGCCATTGAGTGAACGGGGAACGAGCGCGCGGTCTGCACCAGAGGTCGCCCGGGCATGTCATCGGCCGAGGCGCCGAGCATGCGCGCGGCCGCCGCATTGACGCGCACGACCAGGCCGGAAGCGTCGAGCACCAAGACCCCGTCGCTCATCGCGGCGAGGATCTCGGCCGACTGCTCCTCTTCGGCTGCAAGGCGGGAGACCCGGCTCTCCAGCTCGCCGGCCATATGGTTGAGGGCCTGTCCCAGCCGGCCCAGCTCGTCCGAGCGGCGCAGGCCCACTCGGTGGGACAGGTCACCGTCGGCCACCCCCAGCGCCATCATGCGCAGGCATTCGATGGGTCGTGTGAACGATCGGGACACCAGGTAGGCCAGGAGAAGGATCGGCGCCAGGAGAAGGAGGCCCACCAGAAGCGGCAGTCGCAGTACGTGGCCGAGTAGTGGGTCCACGCGCGAAGCGGGCACCGCCACGCGGACGACACCCGAGGACCACAGGAAGTCCCCCCGTCGGATCGGCTCCGCTACGTAGAGCATCTCTTGGTTGAGCGTGGCCGAGAACCGGCGGGCGCGGCCTTCACTACCGGCCAGAGCGGTGGTCACTTCCGGCCGCCCGCGATGGTTCTCCATGAGCGCGGGGTCTTCCTCGGAATCGGCGAGTACCGTGCCGTCACGGGCGATGACGGTGATGCGCATCCCTGTGGCGGCGCCCATGCGCCGGGCGAACTCCTCGAGGGCGGCGGGGTCGGTGAG
>CAZDGO010000269.1:0-3923 GCA_964504825.1 uncultured Gaiellales bacterium | reverse complement strand
CGGCGGGGAAGAGCTTGAGCAAGGCGTCCGCCAAGGTTGGCTCCATGACTACCCGGTTCTCGTAGCTCACGATCACACGCTTCAGCAAGGGGATGGGGCTCTGCTCGGCCTGGAGATAGACGGGCTCCACGTAGATCAATGCGTTCGCCACCGGGATCACCAGCAGGTTGCCGCGGATGACCTGGCTGCCCGCCTGGTCCCACAGGGTTAGCTGGGCGGAGATCGTGGGATCGTTCGAGATGGTGGCTTCGACCTGAGATGGTCCCGGCACCCGTTTGTCTTTCGAGAACTCGTACAAGACGAGCTTGCCATAGTTCTCCCCATCCATGCGCGCGGCCATCCACGAGGCCATGGTGGTCTGATTGAGAGGAGAGAAGGGCTGCATCAGCAGGAACTCTTCTTTGGACTCTCCGGGCAGCGCCATGATCACGTAGTAGGGGGCGACCGGGGTCTCTTCGCCCTTACGGATCTGCTTGGGAACGACCCACACGTCCTCTCTGTTGTAGAAGACTTGGGGATCCTGCATGTGATAGGTGGACAACGCGGCGGCCTGCAGGGTGAAGAGATCCTCCGGGTAGCGCAGGTGCCGCTTGAGATCGGCGGGCAGTTGGTCTCCAGGAGTGAAGAGTCCGGGGTAAACACGTCCCCAGGTGTTGGCCACCGCATCCTTTGGGTCGATCTGGTAGAAGGTCACGTCGCCGCTGTAGGCGCCGATGACCACCTTGACGGAGTTGCGCACGTAGTTGACGCCGGCCTGGGGCTGCGAGTAGGGGACCCTAGCGGCGGTGGTATACGCGTCCCAGATCCACGTCAGGCTACCGTCGTCGCGGATCACCAAGTAGGGGTCGCGGTCGTACTGCAGGAAGGGAGCGAGGGTCTTCACCCGTTCGCCCAGGGCGCGCCGGAACATGATGCGCGAGTCGGGCAGCAGGTAGTTGGACAACATCAGCTTGAGCGTGCCGAACCGCAGAGCGAAGGCCAGCTGACGCGGGAGACTCCCGATGCCTATGCCGCCACTGCCCGCGTAGGTGGAGTATTGGTTGTCCTGCCCCTTCGGATAGTCGAACTCTTTGGCCGATGTCTTGACCAGGACATAGTCGGTGCCCAGCTCACCGTAGTAGATCGCGGGCTGCGTTATGGGTAGGCCCACCGATGACTTCGGCGGGATGTCCTGCGCGTAGAACTCGGGCAGACCCTCCGTCGAGGCTCCGTTCACCCGGCTCACCACCGCCCCGTACCCGTGAGTGTAGGTGAGATGGCGGTTCACCCAGGTCTGGGCTTCGGCTTGCAGCTTGCTCTGATCGAACTCGCGGGCCGCCAGCATGACCTGTCGGTACTTACCCTCGACCATGTAGCGATCGACGTCCACGTCGGTGAAGTTGTAGTAGCTCCTGAGGGCCTGCAAGGGCCGGTAGGCGTCAAGCAGCGTCGCGGGATCCCAGAGACGGATGTTGTCGATCGTGACATCGGCTTCGGAGATATCGGAGGCGGTGATCGTCGTGGCGGTGGGAAAAGGCGCGGAGAGAACTTGGTCGAGCGCGAACGCCCAGCGGGTGGAGGCGATGTTGTATTCGATATAGGGCCGCTCGGCTTCGATCTCGTTGGGCGAGACTCGGTACTGTTGCACCACTGCCGGGTAGATCTGGCCGGCCACAAGCCACATGACGGCAAGAAGTCCTACGGCGACGATCGGCAGGCGCCAGCCCTTGTAATGGATGTTCACCAAGAGGATCAACGCCGACGCCACGGCCACGATCGCGAGCAGGCGCAGTACCGGCAGATCGGCATGTACGTCGGTGTAACCGGCGCCGAAGATCACGCCCCGGGGAGAGAGTACGAGTTCGTACGCCGACACCATGTAGTCAGCGCCCTTGAGCAGGAGTACGACTGCTGCGAGACTCGAGAGGTGGGCCTTCACATGTGGCGACAGCACGAGCCGCCGACCGTCCGGGAAGGTGATCGCTCGGTCGAGCGCGTAGACCACTATGGTGCCGATAAGGGTGAACACGATGGTGGTGGTCAGGAACGAGAACAGGTGTCGCACCGTGGGAAGCACGTAGACGAAGAAGGACGCGTCGAGGTGGAACACAGGATCTGTGTAGCCGAAAGGCATCCGCCGGAGGAATAGCAGCGTGTCGGTCCACGCGCCGCCCGCGCCGAGGGCGAAGAAGAACGCGAGCACCAGCGAGGCTCCCGTTAACGCACGGTAGCGCCGGTGGTCGCGGACGGGCGCCAACTCGAGAACGTCGTCTCCGGCGACGGTGCCGGCCATCCGGATCCGCGGCGAGAGCCGCCGGGCCAGGTACAGGTTTCCCAGGAAGACGGCGAAGAATACGACGCCGCCCACCGCTGCGACCGCCAGGTGGGCCAGGATCCTCGTCCAGAAGATGCGTTCGTAGCCGAGCTCCCCATACCAGAGCAGTTCAGTCCATGCCGAGGCGAGCATGCTCCCGACGAGCAACAGGATGGGCAGCGCGGCGATGACGGCCACTATGATCAGGCGGCGGCGAGACATGGGTCGGCGCTGCTTTGCCCGAGGCTTTCCGCCCTCGCCCGCTCCACCCCCTTGGCGGGTGGCGAGCCATTCGAAGAGCATAGTCACGGCTTCGGCTCCGTCGCGGGGTTGGCGAGGGTGCTCGGGTCCGCGTGGGCCCGGGGGGGTGTCGTTCTCCGGTGTGATGGCCGCCTCCGCTGATGTGGCCCGGTCGGTGCCGAGCTGGTGCCGTCAAGTCTACCCCTTTTCGACGCGGCCCGCGCTGGGCTCGACGCTTCCGTCGAGATTGTCTTGTATACTCTAGCCGGTACTCATTCCGAGAGACCAGGGGAAGGTTTTACGTGCCTACGCGCGCGATCGAGGAGTATCTCGAATCCATCTACAAGCTTCACTCGCGCGGCTTCCGCGTCATCGCCGCTCGTGTGGCCGAGGATCTCGGCGTGTCCGCACCGACCGTGACTGAGATGTTGCGGCGCATGCGCGAGGAGGGTCTAGTGGTGATCGGACCGGGGCGCGAGGTGCAGTTGACCCTCACCGGTCGTGACGCCGCCGAGGTCATGATCCGTCGGCACCGGCTCTCGGAGCGGTTGCTCACCGACATCTTGGGGATGCCTTGGGCGCAGGCCCACGACGAGGCGTGCAAATTCGAGCACGTCATCTCGCCGGAAGTCGAGGCCGGTCTTGCGCGTGCGCTGGACTACCCGACGACGTGTCCCCATGGCAACCCGATCCCGGGTGCCGGCGGGCTGTTCGGCGCCCTCGTGAGGCTCAGCCAGGCCCCCGTCGGGACCGAAGCGGTGCTGCGGCGCATCGAAGGCGAGGACGAAGAGTTGTTGGCGTACGTCGAGGGATTAGGTCTGGTTCCCGGGGCGTTGCTCTCGGTGCGTGGATTCGCGCCACTCCGCGGACCCGTGGAGGTCGGCGTTCATGGCACTGTGACCTACATCGGACTGGCTGCCGCCGATCGGCTCCTGGTGGAGGTCATCGTGGAGTCGTAGGGAGCGGAGTCACTACAGGAAGGGGTTGGTAGCAGCATGACCGAGAAGACCTACAGCGTGCCTGATATCAGCTGCATGCACTGCAAACGGGCTATAGAGGGAGCGGTGGGCGCCATGCCCGGGATCTCCCGTGTGGAGGTGGATGTGGACAGCAAGACCGTCCATATCGCCTTCGAGGAGGGCACGGTCGCCGAGGCCGACGTGCTCGCGAGGCTGGCCGAGGAGGGCTACCCAGTCGCTCGGTGACTCCGCACGAGCGCTAGGATCAACCAGACCACCGAGAGCACGACGGTCGTGCCGACCGCGAAGGTCGTGATGGCGGTGAAATCCCAGGGGTTCGGCACCCGGGGATGTGGGCCGATGCCGTAGTCGAGCGCGTCGTTCAACCCATACCACGCAGCCACGATCAGTACGTCGCGCACGCGGGGCCG
>CAZDGO010000268.1:0-3942 GCA_964504825.1 uncultured Gaiellales bacterium | reverse complement strand
CAGGCGCCATCGAGTTCCGGCAGCAGAAACGGATCGGCAAGCCACAACAGGGTCGTCGTTCGCTCTCGTCGTAGCTCAAGGCGATCCCCTTCCCTTTCCTCGTCTTCTTCTTCTTCTTCTTCTTCATCATCACATCATCATCATCGTGGTGGTCGTGATGGCGATCGTGGCGGTACCGATGAGGGTGTTGATGGCGGTGGTCGCGGTGGATGCGATTGTGGCGGCAGCAATCAGCCGGGCCGCAGTCTGTCTACCCCCTGGCGGCAGATCAACGACAGCACCTGAAAACTCTGGCGACCCGGATCACCGAGAATCCAAGAGGTCGAGTCTTGCGCTTGGTGGTTATTTGGCGCGACGAAAGTAGAGTTCGAGAGGCCCACCCGACTGCGACCCCTCATCCTCGCCTAGATTCACCAATCCTGGTATATTCACAGATGTTGTGAATAAGGGACTAATAGTGAATATTGGGCGGCGATTTGAGGCCGAGGCGCTCCGCATCCTGCGCGGGATCCCCGGGCTGACCGTGGTCACCGAGCCCGGCGCTCCTGACAACGGCATCGACGCCATCGTGCGGTTCGCCGGCAATCAGACCCCCATCGCCGTCGAGTTCAAGCGGCGTGCCAACCCGGCCACGGCCTGGCAGCTCGTTCACTATGCCCAGAACCGTCTGGATGTGCCGCTTCTTCTGGTCGCCGGAGAAACCACCGACCAGACCCGCCATATTCTCGAAGACCACGGGATAGCGTTCGTCGACGGTCTCGGTAACGCCCACATCGAACTGCCCGGCCTGCTCTTCCACCTGGAAGGTCAGCGCCGGCTCGAGCGAACCAAGGTCACGCCCGGGCGGACACGCCTGCGGGGCAAGACGGGGGTCGTTGCACAGGCCCTTCTGCTCGATCCAGAGCGCACGTGGCAAGTGAAGGACCTCGCTGAGGAGGCACACGTGTCGGCGGCTCTGACGCATCGTGTTCTCTCCCGACTTGAGGAAGAGGGAATCGTTAGCGTCGAGGGCAGCGGACCGACCCGCGTCCGGCGGGTGACAAACCCGACCGCGCTCCTTGACCTATGGGCCGATGAGAACTTCGAGCGAACGAACCGGATCCTCGCCTACCTGCTTGCGCAGACGGCCCAGCGGCTAATCAGAGAACTCGGTGAGAGACTCGAAGGCAGCGGCATCAGCCACGCTCTGACGGGTGCCGCAGCGGCAAGTCTGGTCGCGCCGTTCATCACGGTCATTCCGGTCGTCGAGGCCTGGGTAACAGCCACGGCGGCACCGGAGGAGCTGCTCGAGGCAGCCGGGCTCGAACTCGTCACTGAGGGCCAGAATGTCGTCTTTCTTCAGGCCAAGGACGATACGCCACTCGCTTTTCGTGAGCAGAGGAATGGTCTCTGGGTTGCCAACCGCTTCCGGCTATACGCCGACCTGCGGCGCGATCCACGCCGCGGGCGCGAACAGGCTGAGCATCTACGCCGGGAGGTGATCGGGTTTTGAGCGGCCGCCAGCACCATTCCGACTACGACGAGGAAACGACGGCACGATGCGAACGTGCTCTCATCACCCTGCTGGGCGACTTGGGTCCTTGGCGAGAGCGCATCTATCTGGTCGGCGGCCTGGCCCCGAGATACTTGATCGGGCAGCTCCCGCACGGTGCACGGGCCCATGTCGGCACTACAGATGTCGACCTTGTCATTGGTCTCGCGCTCGGTGATGACACGCCAGAAACGTACCGCACGCTGCAGAACAATCTTGAGAAGGCACACTTCGAGCAGCGGGAGCCGAGCTTCCGGTGGGCGCGTGAGGTCGATGGTGTTGCGGTCCTCATCGAGTTCCTCTGCGAGACGGACGAGGTCGAAGCCGGCCGTATTTTTCGGCCGAAAGGTGAATACACCGGCTCAGGGCTCGGCGCCTTCAATGTTCGCGGCGCCCAGCTTGTTCGAGATGACTTCATCGAGGTCAACATCGAGGGAGAGCGGCTCGATGGCGGCGGCCAATCGCAAGTAACCGTGCGTGTGGCGAGCGTGCTCCCCTACACCGTGCTCAAGATCTTTGCATTCCAGGATCGGCATGAAAACAAGGATGCTTACGACCTGGTCTTTACGCTGCTCAACTACGAAGGGGGCCCACGAACGGTGGGGCGCCAGGCCGCGACAAGCAAGGTGGCCCAGCACCCCCAGGTGACTGAGGCCCTCGAGCTTCTCGAAGAGCGGTTCAGCGACACCGGCCGGGACGGGCCAAATGCTTACGCTTCGTTCCTCGCCGCTCCAGACGATGAAGAGGAAAGGGCGAGACTCCGTCAGGAGGCCGTCGCCACTGTCCGGGAGTTCCTCCTCGGCTGGCGCCAGAAGAGCTAGACCACTGTTGCACGGAACCGTATCCGCGCTTCACCGTCCGCGACGCGCCGCTCGACTCGCGCTGAGAACGGGAGACGATCTCCGAGCATCGAGGAGGTTGACAGCCTCGGCTGTTCTGCCGGGAGCGAGAGAGACGATCTGAGCGTCGAGGCGCTTCGCAGCCTCTTCATCGGCGCCTTCGTAAAGATGCCCATAGACGTCAAGAACGGTCCGCACCGAAGTGTGGCCGAGGCGATCGGCGATCACTTTGGGATGCTCACCCTGGGCGATGAGTAGTGCCACCTGTGAGCGTCGGAGCGTGTGGGTCCCGAGGTCCTGATCGAGAGCAGCCGCAGCGAGGGCTGGCTTCCATACGCGGCGCGTCCAGGCGGATCGACGGATGGGTCCGCCCTCCGGTGCCGGGAAGAGCCAGGCTTCCGGACCCGTCTCATACAGGCGGGCGATGTGCTCCACGAGTTGGTCAGTGATCGATCGGGGTAGCACCACCGTGCGGATGCTCTTGGATGTCTTGGGTGGTCCGACGATCACCCGGCCCCGAACGTCAGACGCGGTTCGGCGCACGCGTATCAGGCTGCGGAGCGGGTCGAAGTCGCCGAGTTGAAGCCCGGCCAGCTCTCCGATCCGGAGGCCGCCGAAGGCACCGATGAGGACGAGTGCCCGGTATCGAGGGTCGATCGCGTCGGCGAGTTGCATCGCCTGCTCGACGGTAAGTGGAATAGGCTCGCTGCGTTCGATTCTCGGCAGTCGGACGTCTCTGGCGGGGGAGAGGGCGATCAGCCGGTCCCGAACTGCCAGTCGAAAGACTCCCGAGGCGATCTGCCACGCCTTCTGGACGGTGGCCGGCGCCTTTCCTTCCGCCACCAGGTCGGCCACCCAAGCTTCGAGGTCGGAGGGCTGGACGCTGCCGATCGGCTTGTCACCCAGGTGCGGCAGAACCAGCGAGTTGAGATATGACCGGTCGCGCGCTCGTGTGGTCTCTCGGAGGGCCGCTCGGCCAGCCATCCAGCGCTCCGCCACCGTCTCGATCAACGCTCGTCCGGCCCGGGGATCGACCCACTCCCCTCGATCGAGTTTGACCAGTTCGTTGCTCAGCCAGCGCTGGGCGTCGATCCGGCGATCGAAGGTCCGGGATCGCCACCTCCGATCGGGTCCCTGATACCGGGCGCGGTATCGCCCGTTCTCGCGTCGGTCGATGGTTGTGCGGGCCATCTGATGTCTCCCTAGCGATGCCCTCGTTTCTCCTCGTCGACACTACGCCGAGTCACTGACACGGACCCCGGCAAGGACGGTTCGATCCGTAGCTGGATCCACATCTGCACATCGCTCCACCGGTAGCGGAGGTGACGGCCGACCCGAAACGCCGGCGGTCCCTCCCGTCGGTATCGCCAGGCGTAGAGCGTCTTCACCGGCACTTCGAGGTAGGCGGCGAGCTCGTGGACATCGACCAGGCGGTCCTCGTGTTCCAATGCTGACCGCGCCGGGCAGCCGACTCGTCGCCTGATGTCAGCCTCCGGCTGCGGCCACACGGCGCAGAGGAGAGCCGTGATGGTGCCTGCCGAGTGGCATCTTGTTGACAGGGTCGTCGGTTCC
>CAZDGO010000267.1:0-3958 GCA_964504825.1 uncultured Gaiellales bacterium | reverse complement strand
GGTGCGGGAGGCCGTGGCCCTCGCCCGCGCGGCGATCTTGAGCGGCGTCGACCCTCAGACGTGGGGCGAGGCAGCGCGGTCCGAACACCTGCTCGCGGTCGTCGATTCGGTCCTGGAGGGTTGGAGCCGGCCGCACCTACGGCGGGTGATCAATGCCACCGGGGTCGTGGTGCACACCAACCTGGGGCGCTCTGTGCTCGCCGACGCCGCTGTGGAGCGCGTCCTCGAGGTGGCCCGCTCCTACAACACACTTGAGTACGATCTGGAGGCCGGCGGCCGAGGTTCCCGGCACGACCATGTCGACGAGCTACTCTGTCGCCTTACCGGCGCCGAGGCCGCCATGGTGGTGAACAACAACGCCGCCGCGGTGCTTCTGATCCTCTCCGCGCTGGCGGCCAGCAAGGAAGTGCTAGTGTCCCGCGGCCAACTGGTGGAGATAGGGGGATCGTTCCGCATTCCGGACATCATGCGCCTGAGCGGCGCACGTCTGGTGGAGGTGGGCGCCACCAACAAGACCCGCCGGTCGGACTACGAGACCGCGCTCACGTCCGATACCGCGCTCCTGCTGCGCGTGCATACGTCGAACTTCAAGATCGTGGGCTTTACCGAGGAGGTCGCGGTCGAGGATCTCGTCTCTCTGGGCGCCGCGTGGGGTCTGCCGGTGGCCGACGACTTGGGTAGCGGCGCGCTCCTGCCGCTCGACATCTTCAGTGACGAACCCTCGGTGGCGGCGTCGCTGCGCGCCGGCGTCGACGTGGTCTGTTTCAGCGGCGACAAGCTCTTGGGAGGACCCCAGGCGGGCATCCTGCTTGGCCGCTCCGAGACCATCGCCGCTCTCAAGCGGCATCCGCTCGCCCGGGCGCTCCGCGTGGATAAGATGACCCTGGCGGCTCTCGAAGGTACCCTGCAGCTCTACCGCGATCCCGAGGCGGCCCGGAGGGCGATCCCCACCCTGCGCTACCTGGAGCGCACGTCGGCCGAGACTGAAGCTCTCGCCGGCGATGTCTTCGAGCGGCTGCGGCGGCGCTGCGATGAGATGGGCGTGGCGGCGGAGCTGGCCGTGGAGCCCACGTTGGCGAAGGCCGGGGGCGGTTCGCTGCCGCTGCTGGAGATCCCGTCGCATGCGGTGACCGTGCGTCCGGAGACCGGTGGGGTGGTGGCCCTGGAAGCCGCAGTTCGGGACGCGTCGCCGCCGGTGATAGCCCGCGTGGCCCAGGACGCCCTCTATGTGGATGTGTTGGCTCTGGCCGAGTCCGAGGTGCCGGAGCTGGTGGAGTCGGTGGTCTGGGCGCTGCTGCGGGGCTCCGCCCATGCCTGATCGCGGCCTGACCCTGGGTACCGCGGGCCATATCGACCATGGCAAGACTACCCTGGTCAAGGCTCTCACCGGGCGCGACACCGACCGCCTGAAGGAAGAGAAGGAGCGCGGCATCTCCATCGAGCTGGGGTACGCCGAGCTGGCACTCCCCAGTGGGCTTCATCTGAGCGTCATCGACGTGCCCGGCCACGAGCGCTTCGTCAAGAACATGGTAGCCGGCGCGACGGGGATCGACCTCTTCTTGCTGGTGGTGGCCGCCGACGACGGGGTCATGCCCCAAACCCGAGAGCACCTGCGCATCATCGAGCTGCTCGAGATCCCCCTGGGAGCGGTGGCGCTGACCAAGATCGATATGGTCGACGGCGAGATGGTGGAGTTGGCCGGTGCCGACATCGAGGACTTCCTGGCCACGTCGCGCTATGCCGGCGCCCCGGTGGTTCCCGTGAGCGGCGTCACCGGCGAGGGTCTCGACGACCTCATCCGAGTGCTTGACGAGCTGGCCGGCCGAGCTCCCAAACGGACCGCCTACCCGGCCACCCGCATGCCCATCGACCGGGTGTTCTCGCTCAAAGGCATCGGCACGGTGGTCACGGGCACGCTCTGGTCGGGCGAGCTGCGGCCCGAGGACACGGTCACCATCCTGCCGCCGCTCGGCTCCGACGTGCTGGCCGACGTGCGTGTGCGCAGCATCCAGGTGCACGACCAGCAGGTGGAAGCGGCCGAGGAGGGTCAGCGGGTTGCGCTCAACCTGACGGGGGTCGACCGCGATCGCCTGCAACGGGGCCAGTGGGTGGTGAGGGACCCCGCGGTGGAGCCCACCTACATGGCCGACGTCTCGCTCGTGCTTCTGAACGACGCCCCCGAGCCCCTCACCCGCGTGAGCCGGGTGCGCGTGGACCACGGCACCCAGGAGATCCTCGCCAAGGTGGTGCTGGCCGATCGGGATGAACTCGTGCCCGGCGACTCCTGCTACGCTCAGCTGCGCTTCGAAGATCTGACCGTGGTCTACCCCGGCGACCATTTCATCCTGCGCTCGCTGACCCCCGTCACCACCATCGGTGGCGGCCGGGTGTTCGATCCGCATCCGCGCAAGCACGGCACCGAACCCAAGTGGCGCGAGCGCTTGTCCGTGCTGGAGGATGGTCCCGGCGACGCTATCTTGGCGCTGCTCCTGGAGGAGGCGTTTCCCGGCGGTTTGCCGCGCAAGCGGCTGGAGACCACTCCCTATCTGTGGCAATTCGACGCGGATGCAGCCGCGAAGGCGGTTTTGGGCGACGGTCGGGCTCTCGAAGGTCCGCAACAACGTGTCTTCCACGGGCCGTCGTTGCTCGCGCTGGAGGAGCGGATCATGACCGTGCTGCGCGCCCGGGCCGAGGCCGACCCCGTCAACCCCTACCTCTCAGTGGGAGGTCTGCGCCGGGATGTCAGCGCAGGGAAGGAGTCACCCGCTCTAGACGCGGCGGTCGATCGCCTGCAGGAGGCGGGCGAGGTGGTGCGTTCAGAGCATGGGCTCCGCTGGGCCGGGGCGGCGGGGGTGCTGGAAGGCGCCGACGCCGAGCGCGCAGACGCACTCGTTGCCCACTTCGAGGCGGCGGGTGTGGAAGCCCCGTCGGTGGCGATCGCCGCCGCCGCCGCCGGTCTCACCGAAAAAGACGCACTCCGCTTGTTGCAGGCCCTGGAGCGGCAAGGGCGGGCGGTCAAGGTGGGGGAAGGTTTGTATTACGCGGCGGGCACACTCACCCAGGCCATGGAGCGCATAGCCGGCGAGATGGAAGCTCGAGGCACCATCACCCTGGCCGAGGTGCGCGACCTGTTCGGCACCTCGCGCCGCTTCGCTCAGGCGTTGCTCGAGCATATGGACTCGGAAGGCCTCACCCTGCGGGTGGGCGACGCCCGGCGCCTGCGGAAGCGCCGGCGGTAGGGGGAGAAGTTCGCGCGAGGCCGTCGAGGGACGCGGTTGTCATGCCGGCGATGACATCGTGCCTCGGGGTTTGCCTTCTTTCCGCTCGACCAAGCGTGACATACCGCCAGACTGGGTTCGCGAGGTCATCGAAGGCGGTCAGATCATCGCGGAGTATGCTGACGACAGACCTCATCCTAGCTTCCTGTTCCTTGGCTTCCGAGAGGACCGTGCGATACACGTCGTGGCGGCCAAGGACGCTGAATCCGGCCGTTGCCATGTGATCACGGTGTACGAGCCGGCTGCTGGGCTCTGGGGTGAGGACTTCAAGACGCGGAGGCACATATGAATTGCGTGATCTGCAAGACGGGTAGGACCGCGGCGGGCACCGTGACGGTCACTCTCGAGAGGAACGATTCCGTGGTTGTCATTAAGGACGTTCCCGCCCAAGTGTGCGACGACTGCGGCGAGTACTATCTCGACGAAGCTGTCACGAAGCGTATCTTTGCGCTGGCGGAGGAGGCGGTGGAGCGTCACGCGGAGGTGGAGGTTCTGCGGTATGCCGCTTGAGGCCGGCAACTCGGTGGTGTTTCGCCCTGCGAGGAAGGGGTTGACTCAGCTCCCGGGATCTCCGGCCGGCGGGTCATGGCTCACGAGACCGGGAACGAACACGAAGGTGCGCCCCAGACGCTTCTGTATCAGGTACCCCCGTTCGACCAGGTCCAGGAGATCGCTGCGCG
>CAZDGO010000266.1:0-3971 GCA_964504825.1 uncultured Gaiellales bacterium | reverse complement strand
GCCAGTACCGCCATGCGTCCGCCGAGCGCCGCGGCGACGGCGCCGGCCTTCAGCAGAGCGTTCTCCGCGAAGGTGAACCCCGTCTCTTCCGGCAGGAAGACCGTCGCCGGCAGGGGCTCTACCACGAAACTATCCCCCAGTAGTCGCGCGAACTCCCGCGCCTTGCCCGAGTTCCCGGTGGCCACGACCACCCGCAGCGGGGCCATCACCATCCCCTCAGCCGGCAGCCGGCCTGAACGCCCGGCTGATCAACTCGGTCTGCTGCTCTCCGATCGCAAGAATGCCGACAGCAGCAAGGTCGAGCAACTGGTCAAACGTGCCCCGGTCGAACGACACCTTCTCCGCGGTGGCCTGCACCTCGATGAGCCGGCCGGAACCTGTCATGACCACGTTCATGTCGACCTCCGCCGACGAGTCCTGGACGTAGTCGAGGTCGAGCATCGGCATCCCCCCTACGACCCCCACGCTGACCGCCGCAACGGAGTCGTCCAACGGCGACGATTTCAGCGCGCCCGCGTCGATCAGTTTCTTGAAAGCCAGATGCAGCGCCAAGTAGCCCCCGGAGATGGATGCGCAACGAGTGCCTCCGTCGGCCTCGATGACGTCGCAATCGACGTGTACCGTCCGCTCCCCGAGGGTGGCAAGGTTGGCCACGGCCCGCAGACTGCGCCCGATGAGGCGCTGGATCTCCACCGTGCGGCCACCCTGGCGCCCAGACACCGCTTCCCTCGAAGAACGGTCGCGCGTGGAACCGGGCAACAGAGAGTATTCGGCGGTGAGCCACCCCTGGCCCGTCCCCCGGAGTCGCCGCGGAACGCCGTTCGTGATGCTCGCCGTGCAGAGCACGCGCGTGGACCCCAACTCGAACAGCACCGAGCCGTCGGCCGCAGGCATGAAGTCAGGGGTGATACGCAATTCACGCAACGTGGTCGGGCCGCGGTCGGCGGAAGTAGCCGGCGTCTCCATGAACGGCCTCACCCCGCCTGTGGCGCTTGGTGCTCAGCCGCGGCCCAGAAGGCCACTTCTCGTATGGGCAGCTGCAAGAACCGCGCGCCTACGACCCGGAACGCTTCGGGATCTCCCGTAGAGAAGAAGCGATACCGTCCTTCCCTGTCCGGCAGATTCCCGATTCCCTTGCGTTCCAGCATCTCGATGACCTCCTGAGCGATCTCATCGGCGGAATTGATCAAGGACACACCCGGCCCGAGAAGGCGCCGCAACATGGGTGTGACCAGAGGATAGTGCGTGCACCCCAAGATGACGGTATCGCAGCCGGCTGCCTTCAGGGGCGCCACATAGTGCCGCACCGCTTCCAGCACCTCCTCAGACGACACGTCGCCTTCTTGGATCAGAGGGGCCAGCCGCGGGCACGCCACCGGGTACACGTCGAGGCCCGCGTCGAGCGTCTGGAGCGCCTGCTGGTAACTGGCCGACCGCACGGTAGCCTCGCTGGCCATGAGGCCGACACGCCGGTTGCGCGTCTCCTGAACGGCGGCTCGGGCGCCGGGCATGACCACGCCCACGATGGGCGTGTCGAAGGCCGCCTGCAACTGGGGCAAGGCGGCGGCGGCGGCGGAGTTGCAGGCCACGATGATCAATTTTACGCCTTGGGCCACCAAGAACGAGGCATTCCGGAACGCGAGCGAGCGTACGTCTTCGATGGTGCGGGGGCCGTAGGGGAAAGAGCCGGTGTCGCCCAGATAGACGAAGTCCTCATGAGGCAGATTTACCAAGCATTCGTGAAGCACGGTGAGGCCTCCAACGCCCGAGTCGAAGAGCCCCACGGGCCGATCGTCGGGCCGCTGAAGCTGTTCCGGCCTGCTTGAATGGGTGCGTCTCGTCTGGCCGTCCATGGCGATGGATTCTACCAGACGCTCCAAGTGCTACAGTGCGCGCATGGAGAAGCAACGCCGCACGAGCCACCATGCCGCGGCGGCGGAACCACGCGCAGCCCGCGACATACTCGTGGCAGGCGCCGTGCAAGGGGTGGGCTTCCGTCCGTTCGTGCACGCCCTGGCGACCGATCTCGACCTGGCCGGAGAGGTGCGGAACACCTCCGCCGGCGTCGAAGTCAGGCTCGAAGGGAGCGTGGCCGCACTCGACGCATTCGTCGCCCGCTTGGTCGATGATGCTCCTCCCCTTGCACTCATCGAAGACCTCTCCTGGGTCTCGGCAGCCCCGCGAGGCATCTCCGGATTCAGCATCACCTCGAGCGAACCAGGACGCCGGGTCGACACTCTGGTGACCGCCGACGCCGCCACCTGTGACGAATGCCTGGCCGACATCCTGGACCACCTCAACCGGCGGTTTCGCTACCCCTTCACGAACTGCACCAACTGCGGTCCACGATTCACCATCACCCGGGAAGTCCCCTACGATCGCCCCACGACGACCATGTCGACGTTCCACATGTGCGCCGACTGCGAGCAGGAATACCACGACCACACTGACCGGCGTTTCCACGCTCAGCCGAACGCCTGCCCGGCGTGCGGACCACGCTTGAGCCTTCGGCTTCTCGGTCCGCCTGCTCCGGCCGGTAGCCCGGCTTTCCCGGCCGGCGCAACGGTCTCGCCCACCATCCGCGGCGACGCGGCCATACAGGAGACCGTGGCTCTCCTGGTGAGAGGTGGCATCGCCGCCGTGAAAGGGTTGGGAGGCTACCATCTGGCCTGTGACGCCACCAACGCAACGAGCGTGGCCGCACTGCGCGCGCGCAAGCACCGCGACGAGAAGCCCTTTGCCGTGATGGTCTCCTCGGTCGACGAAGCCCGCCGCTACTGCGACGTGTCGCCGGCCGAAGCCGAGCTCCTCGCCGCGGCCCGCAGACCCATCGTACTGCTGGAGCGCACCGCCGGCGCCGCGGCGCTCGCCGACGAGATCGCCCCGAACACGACCACCTACGGCTTCGTTCTGCCGTACACCCCGCTGCACCATCTACTCCTCTCGGACGTCGCACGGCCGCTGGTCATGACCTCAGGCAATCTGAGCGACGAGCCTATCGCCTATCAAGACGATGAAGCCGCCGCCCGACTGGCCCCCCTCGCCGACGCGCTGCTCGCCCACGACCGGCCGATCCACATGCGCACCGACGACTCGGTAGCTCGGGTGTTCCGCTCGCAGCCCTACCTGATGCGGCGCTCTCGCGGCTACGCTCCCCTGCCGGTAGGCTTCTCGGGATCATCCCGGGAGATCATCGCCGTGGGCGCCCACCTCAAGAACACGTTCTGCCTGACACGCGGTTCCCGGGCCTTCATCAGCCACCACATCGGTGACCTCGAGAATCTCGAGACTCTGCGCTCCCTGCGAGAGGGAGTCGACCACTTCTCCCGGCTGTTCTCACTTTCGCCGGAGGTGGTAGCCCACGACCTGCACCCGGACTACCTCTCCTCGCGCTTTGCACGTGACTACGCTCGGGAGCACGATCTTCCCCTGGTCGCGGTGCAACACCACGAGGCCCATGTGGCCTCCGTGATGGCGGACGCGCGGCACGACGGCCCCGTGATCGGAGTCGCGTTCGACGGATCGGGTCTGGGTTCTGACGGCACCATCTGGGGGGGCGAGTTCTTCGCGGGCTGTCCCGGCCATTTTCGCCGTGTAGGGCATCTGGAGTGCGTGCCCCTGCCCGGCGGCGACGTCGCCGTGAAGGAGCCTTGGCGCATGGCTGTGGCCTTGCTCGATCACCTGTACCGCGGAGACGACAGTCATCCGGCCGCATCGGTCGAGACCGACGAGCGCATCGCCGACACCTTCCTCTCTTTGCCCCAGGGCGACGAACTCTCCGCGCAGCCATGGCGACTCGTGCTGCAGGCGGCCCGGGGCGGCATCAGAACTCCGCTCACGTCCTCCGTAGGCAGGCTGTTCGACGGAGTCTCCGCCCTGCTGGGTCTGCGTCATCGAGCGGCGCATGAAGGCCAGGCCGCCATCCTCCTGGAGGCTGCCGCCCGCCGCAGCTTCGCCGTGACGGGGCTGCC
>CAZDGO010000265.1:0-4001 GCA_964504825.1 uncultured Gaiellales bacterium | reverse complement strand
ACGCCACCAACTCGGGCGGCTCGACGTCGTCGTAAACCCTGGCCGCGATGAGTCGGCCGGACGGACCCCGTTCATAGACAGCGATGCCGGCCTGCGGCGCCATATCGTGTGCTCCCCGCCCCGCCTGCCGGGCGCTCGGGGTCGCACCCGCCACTCTCTACCGGCACCTGAGACCGCCCAAGCCAAAGACCCCGCGGCTGCGGGTGACACTGGCGCGGGCCCTCTCTACATGCGAGCGCGACGCGGTTCTCGCTGAGCTTCACAGTGAACGCTTCTCAGACGCATCCCCGGCCGCGATCGTGGCCACGCTTCTTGACGAGGGCCGCTACCTCGCCTCCGAGCGCACCATGTACCGGGTGCTGTCCGAGGAGAGTGAGGTACGGGAACGCGCAACCAGTGGGAGCACCACGTCTTTCGGCACGCGGCTGCGACGTTGCGAAGGGCTAGGTCTGGCCGTTGCCCGATCTGCTGTTCGCCGTTAAGAAACTTAAAGGGCGGGCCTCCCCAGGCCGATAGAACTCCACGAGCCACATGACTAGGAGGAGCACGTGCACTCAAGCAGAGGGACGATGGGCGCACAGCCGCCAGGATCTGATCTGCCGCGGCCCCCCGCCGGCACACATGCCGACGCAAGCAGCACAGCTTCCCCGCTGCGCTGCTCTCCCGCCTCGGCGGGCAGTGAGCTCGATCGGCTGCAACAAGAACTATCCCGGCAGCGGGAGGAGCTCAAGTTCAAATCCCTCCTCCTCGACAACGCCACCGACGCAATCGTAGCCCACGATCTCACCGGCCATCTTGTCTACGCGAATGAGGCCGCGGCGACTCAAATGGGCCATCCCCGAGACGAGCTTCTCGGCCGCCATCTGCCCACTCTCCTGGCAATTCCGGAGGACGCCTTTGCCGCGCGCACGCAGCTGATCCTGGAGAAGGGGAAGGCGATCTTCGAGTCGAAGGATCGCTTCGCTGATGGCAGCGTCCATCCGGTCGAGGTGCACGGCCGGGTGCTGGACACCGGCGGGCAGGTGCTCATCTGCAGCGTTGCGCGGGATGTCAGCGAGCGCAGACGAGCCGAGGACACCATCGAGCGCCTCGCCTATTACGATCCGCTCACAGGGTTCGCAAACCGGCGGTTGTTCAACGACCGCCTTCACATGGCCTTGGCCCACTCCCGCCGTACTCATGACCCCCTGGCGGTAGTGTTTCTCGACCTGGATCAGTTCAAGACGATCAACGATTCGCTGGGTCATCGGAGCGGTGACGAGGTTCTCCGAGCAGTGGCCGAACGGTTGCAGGGGCTGGCGCGCGCGGCCGACACGCTGGCTCGGCTGGGCGGCGACGAGTTCGTGTTGCTCCTGCTGGACGCTGCCGCCGGGGACGTGCTCTCTGTAGCCCAGCGGGTGCTCGAGGCGGTGCGGACCCCGTTCCTCCTGGACGGCGAGCGGGTCGACGTCACCGTTTCCGTAGGCATCGCCACCTCCAACGGGGGAGCGGAGACGGCCGAGATTCTCCTCCAGCAGGCCGACCTGGCCATGTACGCCGCCAAGAGCGACGGGGGCAATGGCTACCGGCTACACCAGCACGACATGACCACGGCCGCGGTGGCCCGCTTCCGCCTACGGAACGATCTCAGAGACGCCTTCGAGCGCAGGGATTTCCGCCTCTGCTATCAACCGCTCCTACGCTTGAGCGACCGCGCGGTTGTGGGAGCGGAGGCTTTGCTTCGCTGGCGGCACCCAACGCTCGGCGAGGTCTCCCCGGCGGTCTTCATTCCCCCTGCCGAGGAGATCGGTCTTATCCTTCCCCTGGGCGCTTGGGTCCTCCAGCAGGCCTGCCGGCAGGCCCAGGCTTGGCGGGAGACCGGCCTCCCCCTCGAGCGTATGGCGGTGAACGTCTCCGGACGGCAGCTCCTGCAAGGGGACCTTGTCGCGGACGTGCAGGTGGCCCTGGCCGAAAGCGGCCTACCGCCAGGCTGCCTGGAGCTCGAGATCACGGAGAGCGTGGCTTTGGAGGGTTCCCCTGCAGTCCGGGAGGTCCTCATCGCTTTACGCGGCCTCGGCGTGAGCCTCGCCATCGATGATTTCGGCGCCGGCCACTCTTCGTTTAACCGGCTACGAGATCTTCCTATCCAGACGCTCAAGGTCGACCGCTCATTCATCGCCGGCCTCAGCCAGAGCACGGCCGGCGGCCTGGCGATTGTGCAGACCATCGTCGAGTTGGGCCGCTGTCTAGGCCTGGAGACCATCGCCGAAGGTGTGGAGACCGAGCAGCAGTGGGAACTCCTCAACGACATGGACTGCGACAAAGCGCAGGGGTTCCTCTTCAGCCGCGCGGTACCGCCGGGCGAGTTTCCCCGACTGTTTCGAGAACTAGGGCTCCAAAGCTGCAATGAGCCGGCATCCAGCCTGAGCCAAGCCTAGGATCGGCAAGACCCGGGGATGAGACGGGCAGGCGGCCGGCAAGCGCCAGAGAACCTTTGCGGCTCAGCCAGCCGCCGCGGGATATCCGACCGATGCAGGTCTCACGCCGACGTCCGATTCATGACAACCGTCGGGCGATCGCCTCGATCGCCTTCAGCCCCTGTCCGAATCGGGCAATGGCCTCACGGTTCTTCGCAAGCTCACTGTATGCAATGAAACGAACATCGAGATCGGCCACCCGGCTGAAAGCGGGACGCTTCAGCTGTTCGCGCACATCACCCTCGCGGGAATCTGGAGCGACGAGGAACAATGATCTCCCCGCCTGGCCCAGGCCCAGCGCAAGATCCAGCATCCGCACAATGCCCGAGTAGATCGAGGTGGTGTGTTCGACCTCGAAAGCCGCCGCCACCTCACTGGTGACCGGCTCGATCCAAAGCACGTCGATCAACCTGATCGTCTCCGCCGCAGGGGCGCACTGCAAGGCTTCGGGGAGCCGTCCGAGGCAGCCGTCGCCCAGACGACCATCGGCATAGGGACGGTTCCGATCGTTGCTCGCGATCCATACCTTGAAGCCCAAGGCAAAGCCCAAATCCCTGAGCCATCCCTGGATCTCGGCATGGGTGCGATCCTCATCACGCCCCACCTGGATCGCGCGGTTGGCTTTATCGGCCTCGGTTCGAACCTGAGCAAGATCCGCCTGCCAGGCTGCGAGCGCGGCCTGGTCAGAATCCCGTGGGGGCGGCGGATACCTACCGGACCCGACATCGAACAGCGCGCCCGCGATGGCCCCGAGGTCGTTGGAGAGAAGGGCCCTGTACTTTAGGTTCAACTCCAGCATCCCGCGGCGCATGGCTAGGTACTCACCCCACCGGCCCAGTTTCACCTTGGCCCCGGTGACGGCGTTGTAACCGTTCACAATGGCGGTGTTGAAAGGCGGGACCACCGTGGGGTGGAGGAAGTAGAGAAGATTGGCGGCCGCAGGCCCAAGCCCCTTAATCCCGACGCGATCAAGGGCCTGTATGGCCGCAATGACCTGAGCCTCCTCGCCTGAGCAGCATACGCACGTTTGGAGGAAACGGCCGAATGCGAGCTGATTGGCGCGGTTCTCATAGATGTCAGGGATGCGGAGTTTGGGCTTCCACAGAAAAGCGTGGTCGGCGCCACGGAAGATCTGTCTCTGCTCCGCGATGGACTTCACGACGGTCTCGAGCGAGGAACCCTTGTAGAGGTTGCCGAAGGTGTCCGCTTCGATCTCTGCGACCACCGCAGAGATTCCCCGTCGGATCGAGCGGAAGTTCTTGAGCCGTTCTTCCCAGAGAAACCATGTCTGGTAGGTTCCGAGAGGGTCCTCACGCCAACGAGTGAGGAGGCTACGAACGGGGTCTACCTCAGAGGCCTGCGGGTCGGACACAAGCAACCTCTTTCTTTCCTGGCGACCGACCAGGCTCGACTCAACGACCACGCTCATCTGCCGCGGCCAATACTAGAGCTTGAGATCGCGCGATGCCAGTGGGACGGCCCTGGCGCTCCCAGTAGTGTGGGGCTTGTGGTCAGCTCCAACGTCTCGGACCCGTGGGCACCGCC
>CAZDGO010000264.1:0-4014 GCA_964504825.1 uncultured Gaiellales bacterium | reverse complement strand
CGGGCCGCCGCCTGCGGCTCCCCGGTCCACGCCGGGCTCCGCGGCTCGAGCCAGATACGCCACCCTCACGCGCCCCAGGGGGCCGGTGAACCCCGCGTCGCCGCCGAGACAGGCCGCACTGTCACCATCCGTGCGCGGACAGAATCTATAGCAGCGCCCACCGTCGATCCGGCATGTCCCCGCCGCCGCCACGTTGTCGTCGAGGGCCAGGATGTAGGGGCAGAGCCCCACGCAGGCCCCGCAGGCCGTACACTCGGGACGTCCGAGCACCTCGGTCCGAAGCGCCTCTAGGCTTGACGCCACGCCGCCACCTGTTCCTCGAACCGGTCGAGCGCCGGCGCGATCTCTTCGTACGGCGCGGCCGTGTCGCTCATCTCAGGCCACCTCGTTCTCGAGCCGCCCCACGCCCTCCACCTGCACCACCACGCGGTCGCCCGACCGCAGGAACACGCCGCCGCCCGCGTTGAAGTGCGCCACCACGTCGGCCATCGTTCGCGGCCCCGGCGGCACGCCCTTGGCCCAGCCAACGCCGGCACCCGTTCCCAGGGCGATCACGTCGCCGGGGCGCAGCGTAAAGACATGGGAGAGGTAGGAGACGCAGCGGGCCGGGCCCCAGACCATCGACGAAGTGCGGGTGTCCTGCATCACCTCGCCGTTCACCAGACAGCGCACGCGCAGATCATTCGGGTCCGGCAGGAACTCCTTGGGCACCAGGATCGGCCCCAACGGACCGAAGGTGTCTCTACTCTTGCCGGCGAGGAAGTCGAGGCTGCCGTCGGCCCGGAACATGAGCGTGCGGTCGGAGACGTCGTTGTGGCAGGTGTAGCCGGCCACGAAGTCCATGGCCTCCGCCTCGTCGACCTCGCGACAGACGCGGCCGATGACCAGGGCGAGCTCGGCCTCCCAATCAACGTGCGCCGATGACAGCCGGATGGGCACACTCGGCCCGACGATACAGTTCTCATCTCCTTTGAAGAAGAAGTTCGGGACAAACCCCTCGACCGGCAGGGAGATGCCCATCTCGATCGCGTGGTCGCGGTAGTTCAGGCCCACGTTGACCATCTTGCCGGGGCGAGGCACCGGGGCCAGGAGCTCGGCTTCCGCCATCGGCATGCCGGGACTCAGCTCGGGCGCCTCGCGCACACGCTCGGCGAGCCGCCCCAGGGCCTCGAACGAGGCACCCCAGTCGCAGAGCAGGGCGAGCACGGAGGAGACGGCCGGGGCTCGCAGCCGGGCCGCGTCATCGGCGGACGCCTGGGCGGACAGGTGTTCCAGGTCGAAAAGGGTCTCCCCCACGACCAGGCCCACCGCTTCATCCTGCCCCCGCCGATAGGTCGCTAGACCGAAACCCTGTGAAACTGCAGATTCCACGATCACCCCCGAGGCCACGCGCCCGGTCGTGCGGTCCGAACATCAGACCACAGGATATGGGACGCATGCCGCGCTGTCAATGGCTCTCAGCCCAGGACTGTGCTACGAATAGTGCTACGAAATCGCCGCCCGCCGGGCAGCCGGCGCCGCGCACACTCCACCGGTCGGAAAGGGGTAGACATGGGGCGCTTCGGTTCCAAGGATCCGGCGGCATCCGCGAAGCCGCAGCTGGACCGCTGTCCCTGGGTCGACCTGACCAAGCCGGACTACGTCGCCTACCACGACGAGGAGTGGGGCGTGCCGGTGCACGACGACCGGCTACAGTTCGAGTTCCTGATCTTGGAAGGCGCCCAAGCGGGGCTCTCCTGGTACACGGTGCTGCGCAAACGCGAGCACTACCGCGCCGTCTTCGACGGCTTCGACCCCGAGGAGATCGCCCGCTACGATGAGGCCAAGATCGCCGCCCTGCTCGCCGACCCGGGCATCATCCGAAACCGCGCCAAAGTAGCGGCGGCAGTCACCAACGCGCAACGGTTCCTCTGCTTGCGGGAGGAGTTCGGCAGCTTCGCCGCCTACCTCTGGGGTTTCGTCGGCGGCCGGCCCTTGGTGCACGAGCTGCATACCCTCGCCGACTACCAGGCGAACTCGGCCGAGTCTGACACCCTCAGCCGCGACCTCAAATGCCGGGGCTTCACGTTCGTCGGCTCCACCATCGTGTACGCGCACATGCAGGCGACGGGCATGGTGAACGACCACACCATGGACTGCTTCCGTCGGCAGGAGATCGTCGCCGGGTACTAGATCGACCCGACGGAGTGACGCCAGACGAATGGACTGAGTGGAGGATCATAGCCCTTGCGAGCGCGCAGGGCTTCGACGAAGAGCCGGGGGATCTCCATCGCTCGATCGGAGAGGCTGCCATGCGTCAGGTCGAGACCACGCACGAAGATGTCGGACCAACCCGGATCAAGGCTGTCGAGCACGACGCCGAGAAGCAACGCCGCAAAATGGAACTCCTGTTCCGGGCAGTGCCGGACTCCGGGCCGATCAAGGGACACGCCCTCGTCTTCGCCGAGATCAAACGCCACGGTCACGGGGACACGCATCGCGGTCGACCTCGTGCTGCACAAACTCGCGGACGGCCTGGCCGTTGCTGACATCCTTGCCGACTACCCTTCGCTGAGCGTGGAGTCGGTCCAGGCCTGCCTTGCATACGCAGGCGACCTTGCGGCCGGGGAGCAGACGATCGACCTCGTACCCGGTCACACGCAATGAGGTTCCTGCTCGACGAGAACGTCGAGCGGCGGATAGCTGCCGAGCAAGTGGCCCACATCCGTTCGCTGCCTGGGTAATAAGGCAACCGGGCCGCGCCTGGATTCGATGATCCACCATCGTATCGGACTTCTCGGACACGGCTTCGCGTCGAAGGTGCCACCGCGTCGTAGATGGCGTTCGCGATGGCGTGCGCGGCTTTGAGCGCAGACCGTGGCAACTCAAGCGAGACCAAGCGCCCCCTGAACCCTGTCAATCAACCGCCGCAAGGCGCCCACTGTCTCTCTCCTCAGCAAAGGCTCGTCGAGGTCCTCGAACGCCTCATACCGGAACTGGACCGCAAACGCGCGAGAAGGAGACTTAGATCGTGGGTCTTCGGGTATTCGGCACCGATACCTGAGAGCCACGCCTTGAGTGACTTCTCGACAACTTGTTGCGCATGAAAGCCAAAGATGGAGTCGTCGAACACAGAGGCGTCGGTCATGCTTGAAAGCGCCCTATGCTCCGCAGCGGCGAGTCGAAGCAGCAGACACGCGTGCTCACGGTCGCTGATAGAGCACCTTGCCTTCTCGGAACGCCCGGGCGATGACATGGTTGGCCGTGCCACGCCAGCGCTTTACCTCGTCGCTCGTGAAGAGCAAGATATCGGCGCCCACGGGCCGCCTCGGCAGAGCTTTCCAGATTCTCGCCATCTCGACACGCCTACTATGCCCCGGACCGAACGGTTCTTCCTCTACTACCAGCAGGTCGATGTCAGAATCCGGCTCAGCGTCGTCTCGGGCCCGGGATCCGAACAAGACAATACACTCGGGGTGAACCTCATCCACCACCGAGGCAACAATACGATCGAGCATGTCTTGGTCCACGGCCACAGCAGGACGATTCTAGCACCCCCTACTCCAACGCCCGCCCCGCCTTCGCGAAGATGGCCGCCAGTACCTCTTCCGACTTGATGGGCAGCTTCGTCATGCGGATGCCCACCGCGTCGTAGATGGCGTTGGCGATAGCGGGTGCGGTGGGAACCAGGCCGGGCTCGCCGATGCCCTTGGCCCCATACGGACCGGCCGGGTCGGGATCTTCCACGATGATGGGCTCCACGGGCAGTGCGTCCATAGCGGTCAGCATCTTGTAGTCGCGGAAGTTGGGGTTCAGCAGCCTGCCCTGGTCGTAGATCATCTCCTCGGCGAGCGTATAGCCCACACCTTGGAGCGCGGCCCCGTAGATCTGGCCTTTCACGAGCAGCGGGTTGAGCGCCCGGCCCACCTCGTGGGCGGCGATGTAGCGAATGATCTCCACCTGGCCGGTCTGAGTGTCGATCTCGACCTCGACGCCGTGGCAGCCCCAGGTGTAGGACATGGAGTAGTTGGCCTT
>CAZDGO010000263.1:0-4019 GCA_964504825.1 uncultured Gaiellales bacterium | reverse complement strand
AGGATCCGGGCGATGCCATCCTGCGGATTACGACGACGACGATTTGCGGAACCGATCTTCACATCATGAAGGGAGATCTCCCGGCGGTGACCGATGGACGCATTCTCGGTCACGAGGGCATCGGCGTCATCGAACAAGTCGGAACTGGTGTCTCGGAGTTTCGGGTTGGAGACAGAGTCATCATCTCGTGCGTCACTGCCTGCCTGAGGTGCGACTTCTGTAAACGAGGCATGTATTCCCACTGCCGGCACGGTGGCTGGATACTGGGGCACACCATAGACGGCACCCAGGCCGAATACGCGCGCATCCCCCAAGCCGACGGGAGTCTCCACCACTTCCCGGCCGACGGCGATGAAGAGGCCATGGTGATGCTCAGCGACATTCTGCCGACCGGATTTGAGTGTGGCGTTCTGAACGGGCAAGTGAAGCCGGGGGACACGGTCGCCATCGTGGGCGCGGGGCCCGTGGGGCTCGCCGCTCTGTTGACGGCGCAATTCTATTCACCGGCGGCGATCTTCATGATCGACGTGGACGACAAGCGCCTGGCGGTCGCCCAACGGCTCGGCGCAACCACTCTGATCAACAGCGCGGATGGACATGCCGCCGATCGCGTGATGGAGCTGACGGAGGGGGCCGGTGTCGACGTGGCCATTGAGGCGGTCGGGCTTCCGGCGACCTTCGATATCTGCCAGACCATTGTCGCGGCCGGCGGACACATTGCGAACGTCGGCGTCCACGGCAAGCCGGTGGAACTCCACATGGAGAAACTCTGGGACCGCAACATCTCGCTCACCACACGGCTGGTGGACACGGTAACCACGCCGATGCTGCTGAAAATTGTGCGCTCGGGCAAGCTGCAGCCAAAGCAGTTGGTGACTCATCGTTTTGGGTTGAGCGACATCATGAAGGCGTACGACACGTTTGGCAACGCGGCAACAGAGGACGCACTCAAAGTGGTACTCACGCAGGGTGCGCCTCGTTAGCCGAGGGCGGAGCCCTCGCACAGCCCGAGCTTGACCGAACCAGTCAACACGAAGAATGCCCATTAAGACTCTTTAATCTCTCAAGGGTCGCGCTCATGGTTAACTTCTCCTAATCGATCCATCGAGAAATTCCACTCGCCGCGACGCCCATCTCACCGGAGCGACCCGGCACCACGAAGGCTCAAGAGGCAGCATGAAGACGACGAATCGTTCGATGGTCCCGGTTGCGACCACGCTCGCAGTACTGCTGATGGCAGGAGCCGCGGCACCCGGCATGGCGCAGACCCCCCCGCCGGCGCCGGGCCAGATGGTCCCGCATGAACATATGAAAGCCATGCCGGGCATGAGCGGCATGATGGAAGGACCCCATCATGTGCTTGCGATGGCGTACCGGGACAACCTCGCGGCGTTTGCACGGGTGTTGGGCGGCCACGTCACCGACTCGACGACTGTGAACCTCGACCTGGCCCGGCCGGCGGTGGCCGAGATGCGGCGCAGTTTCGACCAGATGCAGCAGCACCATCAGGCGCAGATGACGATGATGGGCGACGTCCCGAAGCCGGCGATGTCGGAAGCCATGCAGCACATGGAGACTCACGTCATGGCGCTCAGCGAGCATCTCACGGCGCTGGAAGCCGAAGTGAATGCCGGCACGCCGGACCCCAAGAGCGTCTCGGCGCATACGAGCGAGATCCTGAAGCACTGTGCCGACATGTCGCGGATGCCCGCCAAGGCCAAGCCCCACCAGATGAAGTGATCACGGGGCGCTAGTGGTGCAGAAGAAATAGTCTCCAGCGGCCGATTCTGGGCATGAAGTATCACTACGCCTGGCTGGCCTGGGCGAGCGCCTTTGTTCTGCTCTGGATTGGGCTGTACGTGCTGAATCCGGGGGAACGCAGGGTGATGTGGCGTGCCAGCCTCGCGACCGCGCTTCTTGGCCTGACCGAGCCCATCTTCGTTCCGGTCTACTGGAATCCTCCCAGCCTCTTCGAGCTGGCGCGGCGCACGGGGTTCGATATCGAGAGCCTGATCTTCGCCTTCGGCATCGGCGGCATCGGCACGGTCCTGTACAACACGTTTACCAGGGAGCATCGCGTCCCGGTCAGCCACGAGGAAAAGCGTCTGCCGTTCCATCGGATCCATCTGGCGGCCCTGTTCGTGCCCTATGTCCTGTTCGTGGCGCTCTATTTTCTGCCGTGGAATCCCATTTACCCTTCAATCATCACCCTGGTGCTGGGCGCCATCGCCTCCGTTCTATGCCGCCCCGATCTCAAGCGCAAAACCCTGCTCGGCGGGCTCATGTTCCTGGGCCTGTACGCGGTGTTTATGCTCGGGCTCAAGTGGTTGACGCCCGGCTACATCGAGCAGGTGTGGAATCTGGCGGCGTTACAGGGAGGACTGGTCTACGGCGTTCCGCTCGAAGAGCTGCTCTTCGGCTTCAGCTTCGGTCTGTACTGGACCGGCGTGTACGAGCACTTCACCTGGAGCCAGAGGGCAACACACGCAGGGACTGAGGCGACGCCATGAACAGAATACGGGTAGCCGTGTCCGGGTTCGGGGTGATCGGGCGTCGCGTGGTTGATGCGGTGGTGCTCCAGGAAGACATGGAACTGGTCGGCATTGCCGATGTTGCGGCCGACTATCGCATGCGCGGGGCGCAGTCGCGCGGGCTTGCCATCTACTCCGCTCTCACCGAGAAGCAGGGTGAAATGGTCGACGCGGGCATTGCGGTGCGTGGCACGCTGAACGATCTGCTCAAGGAGGTGGACGTCGTCGTGGACTGCACGCCCAAAGGCGTAGATGCCAAGAACAAACCGCGCTACGAGGACGCAGAGGTGAAATTCATCTTCCAGGGCGGGGCAAAGCACGAGTTGACCGGACACAGCTTCGTCGCCTCGGCCAACTATGCCTCCGCCGTCGGGCGCAACTCGACGCGCGTTGTCTCCTGCAACACGACCGCGACCGTGCGCACGCTCACGGCGTTGCGTGATGCGGGGCTGCTTCGCAAGGCGCGCGGCGTGCTGATCCGGCGCGCCACCGACCCGTGGGAAAGTCATCTGAACGGCATCATCAACACGATGGTGCCGGAGAGTAGGATTCCGAGTCACCAGGGACCGGACGCCAAGACGGTGGCGCCCGACCTCGATGTCGTGACGATGGCCGTGATGGCCCCGGAGAATATCGGCCATCTTCATTACTGGACCGTGGAGCTCTCCCGCGACGCGTCGCGCGATGAGGTGTTGTCCGCCTTCAGTCGTAACGGGCGCATTGCCTTCATCCGCGCCAGCGAGGGCGTTACGGCGCTCAACGTCACCGCAGACCTGATGCTGGAACTGGGTCGACCGCGCGGTGCCATGTGGGAAGTGGCCCTTTGGGAGGACATCCTGACCGTTGAAGGGCGAGAGGCGTACTACGCCTATCAAGTGGACAATCAGGCTATCGTAGTCCCGGAAACCATTGATGCGATTCGCGCGCTGGCCGGCCGCGAACCGAGTGCGCAGGCGTCCATGGAACGCACCAACCACACTCTCGGCGTCAGACAGCGGTTTGTCTGACCCTCCAACGTCCCAGGCTACGCGGTAAACACATCGATGGAAGAGGCGACAGTGCAGATCGACCGAAGGATACGAGGGAGTGAGCCGGTACGCCCGGCATGAGGAGCGCAGTGCCGTGATCAAGGCTCCGGTTGAGCGGGTCTTCGGTTCGGGCGGCGGTGCGCGAAGTGCGGTACCCGGCTGATGATGCGGGACGCTCAGTACTCATGCGTCAGGTAGGCAGCGTTGCGTGACTATCGCCCAACAACCTGAAAGAGGCAGTGACAATGAGCTGTTGCAGCGATGTGATGAAACCCATCCACGCGTCTTCATGCTGCACGCCGCAGGACACGGCGGCGCACGCGGCGCGGGCAATACGCGCGTCAGGCTGCGGCTGCGCGCCGGTGGTTGAGGATACCACGGATCTCAAGCTGGTCGGCACCGTCACCGAGCGTGACGTCGGTTGCGGCGTGGCAGCTGATGACCGGCGCGCTTCGGAGGT
>CAZDGO010000262.1:0-4031 GCA_964504825.1 uncultured Gaiellales bacterium | reverse complement strand
TTGGAGACAGCGTTGTCGATGTGATCTTGGAAGGCAGCCTGCATGCGCACGTGCCACACCGGCGTGACGTCATGGGCGGTCACGTACACACGCTTGAGGTCGTCGGGGATGCCCTCGATGCCCTGCAGGCAACCCTTGGCAGCCACGTCGCGCACGATCTCCGCGGAGTACAGTCCGCGTTCGCGCGCCACCCGCTCGAAGATAGGGTGCACTTCGGGAAGCTCGGTGTTGTCCATGACGTTCCGGATCATGGCCAGCGCGAACAAGGGTTCGACGCCGCTGGAGCTGCCCGCGATGATGCTGATCGTGCCCGTGGGAGCGATGGTGGTCACGGTTGCGTTGCGCAACCGTCGGCCTTTCTGCTCCCAGGTACTGCCCGTGAAGTTGGGGAAGACGCCCCGCTCGACCGCCAGATGCTCGGAGGCCCGCTTAGCCTCCTCATCGATGAAGCCCATGACCTGATGCGCCAGGCCGATCGCTTCGTCGGAGTCGTAGGGGACGCCGAGTTCGACCAGCATATCGGCCCAACCCATGACCCCCAGCCCGATCTTCCGGTTGCTCTTGGTCATCTGCTCGATCTCGGGCAACGGATAGCGGTTCATGTCGATGACGTTATCGAGGAAGTGAACGGCGATATGCGTGATCCTGCGCAGCTCATCCCAATCAATACCATCATTTTTAAGCATGAGACTCAGATTGATCGAACCTAAGTTACAACTTTCATATGGCAAAAGAGGTTGCTCGCCACAATTATGGACGACCAGACCATTAGCTACAAACGACTGGGTGTAATTCTCTGTTAGATCGAATACAGGTTGGAGATGATCTTCTTCGACAATCAATTCAATATGAGCTATGAACCTCTCGAAATATGGCCCTTTCGTGTAGCTTGCGATGGCGTGTTCAAGGACCAACTGCTTGCGCTCTGACAGGAAGCCGATCTGCCGGGCATACCTGACGAGACTCCCGCCACCCACATGAAGCTCGTGCACGGGTCGAACCGAGTATTCCTTTCTGCCACCCTTACCATCCGGCAACATGGCAGTCTCTTTTCCAGCCTTTCGATTGCGGAAAATGCGGCTGAACACGCCGAAGTTGAGCAGCAGCTGCTGGACCTCCTGCAGCATCTCGTAGCTCACCGAGGTCAGACGTGCGCCCCTGCCATGTTGAGGTCGGTCGAGCACCGTTCCGTCGGCCGTGAACAGGGCCTGCAGGAAACCGCGTTGCATCTCCTCGCTGCCCTGGAAGACCACTTCGGGCACGAGCAGCTTCTCGTCGACCAGGCCATACTCCTCAGCCAGTTCCCTCAGGCGACTGGACCGCACTCGAGCCTCGTTGCGCTCGGCGACGGCCACCACGCCGGTGGCGTACTTTCGATGAAGGATGGTTGGGCGAACCACGGAATCCACCGCTTCGCGGAAGGCCTGGGCCAGCTCGCGCTCGTCGCCCCAGAAGGAGAGGACCGCCCGGTCGGCCTTGACCGTGCCGTCACCCACCAACCAGCCCAGCACGCGGCCGAGATCCAGAGAGCCCTCAGTGCCGAAGCCGCCCTTGCGATCGAGCACGTGTACGGCATCGCCTGGCTGTAGGTCCTTGGCCTCCACCCACCCCCGAGTCGTCATGACGCGATGGTTCTCGGTGGCGCGCAGGGAGAAGCCCTCGCGGGTCGTGATGCGGAGCACCGGTTTGTGACCCGTGTAGAAGACGGGGGAGGCCTGGTGCAGCGTCTCGGCGCTGCGCCGACCGTCGACCACGACGTCCACGGGGTCTCCCTCGGCGAAGAGTTCTACCACCCGCCGGAGGCCCTTGCCGGTGTAGACGAGGGTGTCGCCGGTGACGCAGGGATTGGTCGACTCGATTATTCCCACGTGCGGGGTGGGATTGTCGCGGTTCAGCCGGTCGAGGAAGATGATGCCGGGCTCGCCGTTCTTCCAGGCCAACTTGACGATGAGGTCGAAGACGTCGCGCGCTCGGTAGCGGGCCAACTCTTCGCCGTCCCGCGGGTTGCGGACCGCGTACTCCCCATCGACCGCAAGAGCCTGCATGAACTCGTCGGTGATACCGACCGAGATATTGAAGTTGTTGAGGACATCCTCGTTCTCTTTCGCGCTGATGAACTCGAGGATGTCGGGGTGATCGACCCGCAGGATGCCCATGTTGGCTCCCCGCCGCGTGCCGCCCTGCTTGATGGTCTCGGTGGCGGTGTCGAACACCTTCATGAACGACACCGGGCCACTGGCCACCCCGTTGGTCGACTTCACGAGGTCGTTCTTGGGCCGCAGTCGGGTGAAGCTGAACCCCGTGCCGCCTCCCGATTGGTGCACAAGGGCGGCGTTCTTTATCGCGGTGAAAATCGAGTCCATACTGTCTTCCACCGGCAGTACGAAACAGGCGGAGAGCTGCTGCAGCTCCCGACCGGCGTTCATGAGCGTGGGTGAGTTGGGGAGGAACTTCAGGCTGGTCATCGCCGCGAAGAACTCCTCCGCCACGGCCTCCACATCCGCGTCGGCCTGGTAGTTCCGCTCGGCCTGAGCGATGTTGTCGGCGACCCGCGCGAACATGTCGAGCGCCGTCTCGACCGGCGTGCCGTCCTCACCGCGCTTCAGGTAGCGCTTCTCGAGCACCTTGACGGCGCTCGCGGAGAGCCTCTTCTCGAGCTCGGCCGACAGCGTCTTCATCTCCCCAACAGTCATCGGCTTCCTTCCCTCGTCAGTTCTTCCAGTTCCACCTTGAACTCGTCCACACTCTCGAACTGCCGGTACACAGAGGCGAAGCGCACGTAGGCAACCAGATCGACATCCTGCAGTCGCTCCAACACCAGGTTACCGAGCTGCTCGGACGTCACCTCGTAGGTGAGCTCGCGCCGAAGCTCGGTCTCGATGCCGGCGACTAGGCCTTCCAAGTGGCTAAGGGGCACATCACGCTTAGTGCAGGCACGGAGAAGGCCCTTCAGGAGTTTCTCCTGCTGGAAGGCCTCCGCCCTGCCATCGCGCTTGATCACGGTGATCGGGATCTCGTCCACCTTCTCGTAGGTGGTGAAGCGCCGACCGCAGGCCACGCACTCCCGCCGGCGACGGATGGCCGCCTGACCGTCGACCTCCCGTGAATCGACCACTCGGGTGTCCCGATGAGTACAAAATGGGCAGAACATAGACCCTCGCCTCCGTTACCGCGACGCGCGCCGACCCATCCCGCCGGCCGGCGTCAGACTCCCATCGACCGGGAGATATCCCCAGGACTGGACTGGTTTTCCACACAGGCCACCAGGACAATCCCCAACCTTATCCACAACATCTAGCAGACTACAACAGCCTAGCACACCATATGTGGGATAGCCAGCCTCACCCCTACAACCAGAGACCCCTACACACGAGGCCGCACCTATACCGCGGGCTCGCCTTTCGATAGACTGGCGCATACAGCAACGTCGGGCTCAGAGCGGGGGGATACATGAGTCTTCAGGAGATATTCGGAGTAGCCGGCAGGTCGCCGTCATCACCGGAGCGGCGAGCGGTCTCGGAGCGATGTTCGCGGAAGCCATGGCCGAAGCCGGCGGCGTTGTGGCGAAGCGGGGGCCGAACCAACGGCCTCCCGGCGCGCGCGGACCCGCGACCGCTGAAAGTCAGCGCGGGTCTATCGGGCTAGCGGCGGGGCGTCACACAGTTGGCTTTCCGCCCATTGCCTCGAGCACAATCCCGTCGGGATCCCGAAAGTAGAAGATCCGCGTCTCGCCGAGATCCTGCGGAGTGCAGTGCAGCACGACCCCGCTCGCTTCCAAGTCCCTGTAGAGCCCATCGATATCGTCGGTCAGGAAACACATGTGTGGCGCCCCGATATCGCTGCACGTATTGTCCATCTGCGGTCGGCCCGCAGGAGTGAACTCGACCAGTTCCATCCGGTTCCCGGCTACCTCCAGGTAGACGACGCGCTGACTCGTGCCGGGGCAACCGGTAACGGCGTCGGCCAGCGGACCCTCCAGCTTCAATCCCACCGCCTGCGAATCCCACAACACCTCGCAGTCGAGGAACCGG
>CAZDGO010000261.1:0-4032 GCA_964504825.1 uncultured Gaiellales bacterium | reverse complement strand
CCCGCCGTACAGGCCAAGATCGACGAGACGCGCCGCCGGCTGCGCGAACAGCTCAAGGAGACCCTCGGGACCACGTCACCCGTCGGCACCGACCGGCCCCACACCGAGACCACAGCTTGATGCGGAGCGGCCGTCGAGACGCCAAACGGCTCCTCGCGCTCGCAGCGACCGCCGGTCTCGCGGCCGCCGCCTACATGGCCTTCGAAGCGCAATGGCTGGCCATGCGCGAGGCCACACTGGATATCCCCGGCCTCCCCGCCGACCTCGAAGGGTTGACCATCCTGCACCTCTCCGACGTGCACGCGGGGCAACCGGGGCTGAACCTCTGGACGCTCAGCCGCGCGGTATCGTGGGCCCTGGCGCGCGAACCCGATTTGGTCGTGCTCACCGGCGACATCGTGGGCGCGGGACACGGAGCACGCCGGTGCGTCGAGATCCTCTCCCGGCTCCGGCCCCGACTCGGCATGTTCGCCGTGAGCGGCAACCACGAGTACGGCCTGAGCAAGAACCCGTTCGCCCACCGCCCGCAGATCCCGGCCTGGGAGAACTCAGGTATCCGGATGCTGCGCGATGAATGCGTGGCGGTGACCACCCGAACCGACGGAACTAAGCTGGTGGTATGCGGCGCCGACTACCTTACCGGAGGACACCGCATGCGTGGTGACCTGCCAACGGGAGGAGATGTCTCGCTGCTGCTCATCCACCGCCCCCCCGTTCCCGGAGATGGCATGGAGGACCGGTACACCTTAGGCTTCGCGGGGCACACACACGGCGGACAGATACGCATCCCCACCCCGTGGGGCAAAGTGCTCGTGCATCGCGAGAAGCTCCCCTACGTCGAGGGCATACATCGATGGGGCGACGGCTGGCTGGCGATCTCCGCCGGCATCGGCACCACGTTCTTGCCCTTCCGCTTGGCTACGCGACCGGAGGTTCTGCTCTACCGCCTTCGCACTCGGCCCGCGGTCTCGTCGTAATCTGGTATACATAGAAGCAGACGAGGCGGAGAGCGCTTCGACGGGCACATCCGGGCCAGACCCGGAACACGGAGGTGAGGGACATGGCCCCTGATGACTCCCCCGCCGGTGGAGCGCCGGCCATTCCCACGGAGGCGGGTGATCGTCCAGTCGTGGCCGAGGACGTGGCGGCCGCTTACATAGCCGATGCCGTGCGCAGCGTCCCGGGCATCGCGGCGCTCCACGGGTCGCACTGGAAAGCACTCTCCGGCCGCATGCGCGCCGATTCACCGACCAAAGGCGTCGTCGTGCGAAGCGTGGCACCCAATGTCATCGAGATCGACGTGCACGTCAGGGTGGCATGGGGAGCGGTCATACCCGACCTGGCGCACGAAGTGGAAGAGGTCCTCGCCCGAAAGATGCGCGGCCTCCTCGATCTCGACGTCCGCAAGACCACGCTGTACGTAGACGAGGTCGACGCCCCCCCAGAACCCGCCTAGAAGCGGCGGCGACAGGAACGCAATGCCCACATACGTGGAAGTCATACCGGCCTCGCAAGGGCTTCTTCCTTCTCCGTGTCCGGACTGTCTCTGGTGGCAGAGTGCCCAAGGGTCCGATGCGAGTGTCGTGTTGCAGCGACGCCTCGACTGGATGGCCTCCCTTGAACGCACCTGGGGCAGCGTTGGCCTCGTCGCCATGGACGGTCGGGAGACCGTGGCCTCCGTCCAGTTCGCGCCGGTGCGCGCGCTGTCGCGGCCGCACGGTCTGCCCCTCGGTCCACCCCCGGATGACGCCGTGCTCATCTACTGCCTGCGCGGAAGAGTGGGCCGGCCGGTCAGAGAGGCACACCAGCTCCTGCACCAGGCCATGGGCCACATGCGCCGGCGACGAGTGCACGAGCTCTACGCGTACGCCCGGCCCCTCGGCAGCAGGCATCTCTGCGGCGAGCGCAACCTGTTCGGCACAGAGTTCCTGCAGAACAGTGGGTTCCAGGTGCTGCGCACCGACGGAGACATGGCGCTCATGCGGGTCGACCTGCGAGGTTTGCTGCCGGCACTGGCCGAAGCCCGCACCGCGCTACGGCGCGTAGTGGCCCATGGAGGCCATCCCAGCCCCGCGACCTTCACACGCTAGACCAAGGAGGAATCATGTCGTCTCTGGAAACACTGGTCCTGCTCGCTGCGGTGGTGCTGTTTCTGCTCTTCATTTTCTCCGCAGCCGTCAAGGTCGTGCCGGAGTATCAGCGGGGGGTCGTCTTTCGCCTGGGGCGCGTCATCGGAGCCAAGGGACCGGGCATATTCTTGCTCATCCCGATCGTCGACAAGATGACCCGGGTCGATCTCCGTACGGTCACCCTCGACGTTCCTCCTCAGGAAGCCATCACCAAGGACAACGTCCCCATCAAAGTGAACGCGGTGGTCTACTTCCGGGTGATCGACCCGAACAAGTCGGTGATTGAGGTGCAGAACTTCGTCCTGGCCACCTCGCAGATCGCGCAGACCACACTGCGCAGCGTCCTCGGCCAAGCCGACCTCGACCATCTGCTCACCGAGCGCGAGAAGATCAACATGCGCCTGCAGGAGATCATCGACGAGCAGACCGATCCGTGGGGCATCAAAGTCTCCATCGTCGAGATCAAAGACGTCGAGATCCCGCAGGGCATGCAGCGGGCCATGGCGCGACAAGCCGAGGCCGAACGGGAGCGGCGTGCCAAGGTCATCGCCGCTGAGGGCGAGTTCCAGGCCTCGGAGAAGCTCTCCCAGGCCGCCGCCGTGCTCGACAGGACCCCAACCTCGATCCAGTTGCGCTACCTGCAGACACTGGTCGAGATCGCCGCCGAGAAGAACTCCACGGTCATCTTCCCGTTGCCGATCGACCTCCTCGAACCATTCCTGCGCGACCGCTCAGCCACCACAGAGGCCTGACAGCGTGTGCCTCGCCATTCCCGCGCGCATCGTGAGTATCGATGGCACGAGGGGGGTCATCGACCTGGAGGGCGTACGCCGCGAGATCTCACTGATGCTGTGCCCCGGATCTCAGGTGGGGCAGTATGCCCTCGTGCATGCGGGCTTCGCCATCACCGTCCTCGATGAACAAGAGGCCCAGAAAGGCCTCGACGCGTTCGCGGAATACCGGCGGCTGATGGAAGAGGAAGGCGCGGCCTGATCGAAGAACCATCACTGCTCCGTCAGCTCCTCAACCCCGAACCGGGAGGGACCATCTCCCCCGGCGAGCGAAGGGGATTCGGTGTGGTGCCTTGGGGATGGCTCGACATGGGGCTCATCGGCGCTTTGGCGTTCATCGGCCAGGCCCTGCTCGTCCCGGTGGGCGTCACCGGGTTCATCCGCACCACTACCGGATACGCAGGTGACGCATCGCTCACGTTCTTCACGCAGGTGCTCCTCCTCTATGGTTTCTTGTTCGCGAGCATCTGGGCCGTAGGCATCCGCCGACACGGAGCCGCGTGGTCCGCCCTCGGCTTCCGCCCGGTCGACATGGGAAGCCTGGGTGCCCTCTTGGGGCTCGTAGCAGCGGTCGTCCTCGGCGCCAACCTCGTCGTACGGTCATTCATCCACCTGCCACGCACGCACGATCTACTCGTATTCGGCCACCACCCGCGGCAGGTGCTCCTCATGGTGGTGCTCGTTTTGGTAGTGGCTCCGTTGGGCGAGGAGGTGCTGTTCAGAGGCTTCCTTCTGCAGGGTCTCGCGCGCCGATGGGGATTCTGGCCCGCCGCCGTAGTCACCTCGGCGGTGTTCGCCCTTGCCCATATGTGGCCGTATCTGTACGTGCCCATCTTCATCATGGGCCTGGCTTTCGCGTGGCTGTTCTGGCGAACCGGGTCGTTGTGGGCGGCGATCGCGGCCCACGCCACCATGAACGCAACATCGCTGGTGGTCATCGGCTTGTTTTACCGCCCGTAAAGCTCGTTTAGAAAGGAAGTCTTCGCCGCCCGAAGGCACCGGCCGACGCGATGCGGCGCCCTTGCAGGCGGCTCCTCGATAGGCTATATATACTCCCTTGGCTGTCAGACGTGGGGGTATAGCTCAGTTGGGAGAGCGTCGCGTTCGCAATG
>CAZDGO010000260.1:0-4037 GCA_964504825.1 uncultured Gaiellales bacterium | reverse complement strand
GAACAGCCCGGACAGCGCCAAGAAGGCCTTGGGCGGCGCGCTGGAAGGCACCGGCATGACCATGGACGACGTGCACTACGTGGTGGGCACCGGCTACGGTCGGGTCAACGTGCCCTTCGCCAACCGGGCCATCACCGAGATCGCCTGTCACGCTCGGGGGGCCAACTTCATGGCCGGGTCCGGCGTGCGCACGATCCTGGACATGGGCGGCCAGGACTGCAAGGTAATCCGCTGCGACGATAAGGGCAAGGTCCAGAACTTCATCATGAACGACAAGTGCGCCGCCGGCACCGGCCGGGGCATGGAAGTCATCGCCGACACGCTGGGCGTGCCGATAGAGGATATCGGGGCCCGCTCCTTCGAGATCGACGACGAGCCCGACCCCGTGTCGAACGTGTGTACGGTGTTCGCGAAGTCGGAGGCCACCGCCCTGCTGAAGGCGGGCTGGTCGGTCAACCGGGTGCTGGCGGCGTATTGTTCGGCCATGGCTGAACGGGTGGCGAGTCTCATCGACCGCATCGGGGTGGAGAAGGACTTCTTCATCACCGGCGGTATCGCGAAGAATTCGGGCGTTGTCCGGCGCATCGAGCGCAAGATCGATCTCGAGGCCGTCAAGCTGCCCGCCGATACGAACCTCGACCCGCAGATCGCGGGGGCTCTTGGAGCGGCGCTCTTTGCCCACGCATTGCTCAGGAAAGAGCAAAAGGCTGGGGCGGCCGCCGGGGCGGGCGCATGATCGCCAACTACGGATACCGGGACGGCTCGGGCGAGTACTATCTCACCATCGATACCGACCGCTGCATCGAGTGCAGAGGTCGATGGTGCGTCGATGCCTGCCCGCAGTCGCTCTTCGTCATCGAGGCCGACGACTACGACGACGAGGTGGCCACGATAGTTCTGACCGCGCGGAAACAGCTCAAGGAGAAGTGCGCGGACTGCAAGCACTCCGGGGGCTACGAATCTCTGCCGTGCACGACCGCGTGTCTGCCCGCGGCGATCAGTCACAGCTGGTAGCTCGGCCGTGCCTGAGACCATCGCGCTCACTATCGACGGCGCGACCGTAGAGGTTCCGGTGGGGTCCACGATCTTGGACGCCTGCGACCTTGCCGGCTCATACGTGCCGCGGCTCTGCGCGTATCCGGGTCTGGACCCGCTGGGAGACTGTGGGTTGTGCTTCGTCAAGGTGGACGGCGGCGCAGCCCGGCGGGCGTGCTCTGTGGTGGCGACCGCGGGCATGGTGATCGACACTCTCGATGCCGAGGCCCTGGGGTTCCGGTCATCCTCGATGAAGGCCATCTTAGGCGACCACCCGCACGTGTGCCTCACCTGTCCCCAGCGCGACGGCTGTAGTCGTGACGACTGCATGTACGGCAACCCGCCGGAGGAGCGGTGCTGTGGGGAGTTCGATCGCTGCGAGATCGCCAAGGTGGCCGACTTCGTGGGGGCGCTCGAGACTGCTCCCTCCTACGTGTATCGTCGCCTCGGTGAGGTCGTGGATCACAACATCCGCCGTGACCTCGACCAATGCATCGGTTGCGGGCGGTGCGTGGCCGCGTGTGACACGCTGGAAGAGGCGGGGTCGGCCCTCATGCTCATCGAGACTGACACCCTGCTGGGAGCCGCCCTGCCGAAGCCCCAGTCGTATCTGGGCCGGCATCTGGCCGTGCCCAAGGCCGACGATCTACGCGCTTCCGGTTGCACCTTCTGCGGGGCGTGCGTCATGGTGTGCCCTACGGGAGCGCTGACCGCAGTGGGAAAGAACGGGGCTACCTGGCTGGCCAAACGGCGCGAACGTTCTACCTTGCGTGCGCCCGTAGTCCCTCCTGAGGATCGGCTGACGCTGAAAGCGGAAGTCATCCATGAGGAAGTGCCGGCGAAAGAGGGCGTGTTCCGCCTGTTCGATGCCGACGGCAACGTGCTGCAGATCACGGGCGTGATGGATCTGCGGGCGGCTCTGCTCGCAACCCTCGTCGGTTATCCCGCCGGAGAGGCCTGCACTTTCCGGTTCGACGAAGACCCGATGTATACTCAGCGCGAGAGTGAGATGCTCGCCCACTACCTGCAAGAGCATGGGCGGATGCCAAAGGGCAACGACGTGCTCGGCGACCTCTTCGACGACGACGATGACGACGAGTGGTGATGGACGCAAGTCTGAGGCAGCGTTTGCTCGATGATGGCTGGGAAGAACGGTTCTCGGCCTCCGGCGGGCGGCTTGAAGAGGTGGCCGCGTATTATCGGTCTCTGGGGTATGAGGTGCGCGTGGAAGGCTTGGTCGACGTGGCCTCTGGGGTAACGTGCACCCAATGTTTCACGGTGCCTGGGGCGGACGGTCCCACCGGTGTGCTGTTCACTCGAGTGGCGGCTGCCCCGCTGCTCGAGGAGGAAGACCTGTTCGGCGAATAGGAGTCTTCGGACTCCAGGGGAGGCTGCTGCGGTGAAAGAACAAGCTGTCATCCGGCCCATGCGCTCGTCCGATTTCGATGGGATAGTGGCCTTGGATCGGGCGGTAACGGGCAACGACCGCGGTCTGTACTACGGGCGGAAGTTCCGTGTCTTGGAGGATCCCGACACCGTGAACATGTGCCTCATAGCTGAACTCGATGCCACGGTGGTGGGGTTCGTCATGGGCGACATGTTCACCGGAGAGTATGGAGTGCCCGAAGCCACGGCGACTATCGACACCATCGGGGTCCACCCGGGCTACCAGGACCACGGCATCGGCACCGATCTCTTTGCCCAATTCCGCAGCAATCTGAAGGCCTTGAATGTTCGCAGCTGCTACGTGCTGGTGGAATGGGGCGATTGGGAGCTCTCCAAGTTCTTCCAGAAAGAGGGGTTCGCGCCCTCCAACCGGGTGAATCTCGAGCTGAACTTGTAGTGAACATCGGCTCCGAAGCCGTCTTCACGATCGTCAACCTGACCCTCCCCCATCTGCGGGAGGGTCTCGACTTCGAGAGCGCCGCGGCAGCCTGCCAGGCCATTTACGAGGTGGTGGGGGTGTCGGCGGTGGCGATCTCCGATCACGACAAGATTCTTGCGTTCGCGGGGGCGGGCGTCGACCACCACGAAGTGGGGCACCAGATCCTGACCGATCTCACCATCGAGACTCTCAGCACGGGGAACGTGCGCGCGGTACACGGGGCGGGTCAGATCGGATGCCCGGTGGATGGGTGCCCTCTGCGCGCGGCCATCGTCGCCCCGTTGCGGGCGCACACCCACATCGCCGGATGCCTTAAGTTCTACAACACCGACGACGTGCCCTTTTCCCAGCAAGAGATCGAGTTCGCCGACGGTCTGGCCCGCATGCTCTCCATCGAGCTGGAGCTGGCCGAGATCGACATCCAGAAGAAGTTGGCCACCCAGGCGGAACTCCAGGCTTTGCAGGCGCAGATCAGCCCGCACTTCCTGTTCAACACGCTCAACACCATCGCCTCGTACTGCCGGCGGGATGGCGTGCACGCCGAGGAGCTCTTGGTGGAGTTCGCCGAGCTGTTCCGCCGCAACCTCAAGCGCCACCGCGGCTTGGTCAGCCTCAAAGAGGAACTCGATTTCGTGGATAGCTATTTGCGCTTCGAGCAGCACCGGTTCGGAGATCGGCTGCGGATCGAGCGTGACCACGAGCGGGTCGCACTCTCCGCGCGCGTACCGCCTCTCGTGTTGCAGCCCATCGTCGAGAATGCCGTGGCTCATGGCGTCACCAGCAGGGTGGGACCCTCGACGGTCCTGATCCAGAGCTATGTGGATGGGAATGATGTGGTCTTGGCCGTGCAGGACGACGGCCCAGGATTGGACGCTTCCGTGCGAGTTTCGGGGCGAGAAAAACGCAGCGGGCAGAGCGGGCACGGTATCGGCATGCAGAACGTCCAGCGCCGCCTACAGGGTCTCTTCGGGCCGGAGTATGGGCTCACCGTGAAGACCCCCCCTGAAGGGGGCACGCGGGTCGAGATCCGGGTGCCTCGGCGCACGCCCATGTCGGCGGTGCGCGACGAGGCGACCGCGAAGCCCCGCGCCGCGACGAGTAGGCGTGTGCGACCCGT
>CAZDGO010000259.1:0-4055 GCA_964504825.1 uncultured Gaiellales bacterium | reverse complement strand
TTCGGGATGTGGGTGAACCCCGCGCCGAGCTTTGTCAGGCGAGCGTCGATCTGGCCTCGACGCAGATCCACGAGACGCTCCGCATGATCCCGTACCTGGCTCCGGCCATCGCGGGAGTGGGAGGAGTCATCCTGGCCAGCGCGGTGCTGGGTCTGGCGGCTGCGGTCTATCCGCACGTGGGGGAGAAGTCGGTCGGTCACTTGGCCTTTTCGCGGTTCCGTCTGCACTGGGGAACTGCCTACGGCTACATCGGCGGACTTGCACTACTGGTGCTGTCGTCGCGGTTCGGCGCCTATCATGAAGTCGCTCGGTTGGTCGGGCTCAACCTCCTGGTATTCTTCCAAACCCTGTTCTTTCTGCAGGGGCTGGCGCTGGCACACTGGTTCGTGGTGTCGCGGGGCATGAGCATGGGGAAACGGGTGGTCGTGTATGGGGCCGCACTGCTGGGCCAGACGATGTTCCAGCTCACGAGCTGGGCCGGACTGCTGGACACATGGTTCGACTATCGCAAGCGGTTCCCACCGCGCGGTGCCGACAAGGGGCCGGCCGCGCCGGCGGGCCCGAGAATGAAAGATCACGAGGAGAACTAGATGGAAGTCATACTGTTGAGGGACGTGGAGAGTCTCGGTCAAAAAGGCGAGGTTGCCAACGTAGCCGATGGCTACGCCAGGAATTTCCTGTTTCCCCGAAAGCTCGCCCAAGAAGCTACCGCCGGCCGGGTCGCGTCAGTGCGCCGTGTGCTCGACGCGAAGGCAGATCGGGAGCGCCGCGAGGACGAACAAGCCGAAGCCACCCGCGATCTGTTGAACAAGACCGTGCTCTCCATCCCGGCTGCCGTCGGCACGGGCGACCGGCTGTTCGGCTCCGTGACCAACCAGGATGTGGCCGATGCCATCTGGACGGCGCGGAAGATCCGCATCGACAAGCGGAAGGTGCTCTTGCAGGATCCGATCAAGAGCGTGGGCACGTACATGGTGCAGGTCGAGGTGCATCAGAGCGTCGAACCGGCCGAGATCAAGGTCATGATTGTGGCGGAGGGCGAGCAGGCCTGAGGCGCGCCCACGGGTGACGTCCAGGGCCGCGGGGGAGCGCATGGCCAAGGAACGAGCTGACAACGGCGGAGGTCGCGAGGGCGGCTATCTCCCGCCGCAGAACCTCGACGCCGAGGTGTCGGTGTTGGGGGCGCTCATGATGGCGCCGAACCTGATCGCCGGCGTCAGCGAGATCTTGCGCCCGGTGCATTTCTACCGGCCCTCTCATCAGGCCATCTATGAGGCCATCGAGGGGCTCTACGGACGGGGCGAACCGGTCGACACCGTCACCGTCAGCGAGGAGCTAAGCAACCGAGCGCGCCTCGAGGAGGTCGGGGGGCGGACGTTTGTGCACAGTCTGGTCTCGGCTGTGCCGGCCGCGTCGAACGCGCGCTACTACGCGGAGATCGTGCGCGAGAACTACCTGCTCCGCTCTCTCATCGCTGTGGGCAGCGAAATCGCCGACATGGGCTATCGCCGCGAGCAAGGTCCGTTGGATCTGATCGACCGCGCCGAGCAGATGGTCTTCGACATTGCTCAGAACCGAGCGTCGGGCGATATGGTGCACGTCAAAGACCTCATCTCTGAAAGCTTTGCCGAGCTTGAGAAGATCATGACAGAGGGTCGGCGCACCAATGGAGTCGAGTCGGGCTTTCGTCGGCTCGACGATCTGATCACCGGCCTCCAGCCTGCCAATCTGGTCGTCCTGGCGGGGCGGCCGTCCATGGGCAAGACGGCGTTCGCCCTCAACATCGCCCGCAATGTGGCGGTGGACCAGAACAAGGGGGTAGCCCTCTTCAGTCTGGAGATGTCGAAGTCAGAACTCGTGCAGCGCATGATGTGCTCCGAGGCCCGCATCGACAGTCAACGACTACGTCACGGGCAGCTTCAGGCGGCTGAATGGGGCAAGCTGACCGCGGCCTGCACCCCCCTGTTCACGGCGCCGATCTTCATTGATGATACGGCCGCCGTGAATCTGATGGAGATCCGGGCCAAGGCCAGGCGGCTCAAAGCCCGTGAGAAGAACTTGGGTCTAGTGGTGATCGACTATCTCCAGCTCATGGTTGGCGACACGGGGGTCGAGAACCGGCAGCAGGAGATCTCGCGCATCTCGCGGGGATTGAAGATCCTGGCCCGCGACCTCGAGGTGCCCGTTCTGGCCCTCTCTCAGCTCTCCCGCCAGGTGGAGTCGCGCGTCAACAAGCGGCCAATGCTCTCCGACCTGAGGGAATCCGGCGCCATCGAGCAGGATGCCGACGTGGTGCTCTTCATCTACCGCGATGAGGAGTACAACAAAGACAGTGCGGATAAGGGCGTTGCCGAGATCATCGTGGGCAAGCAGCGGAACGGACCCACGGGCTTCTGCAAGTTGGCGTTCGTCAAGAGCTATACCCGGTTCCTCGACATGCATGCTGAGGACCGGTCAGGCGGCGGCGATGGTCGCGGCGTACCCTCCCAGGACGAGGAGTGGGGCCGGATGTGACGCGCTACGCCTCCATCCTGGGCCCCTTTGCCTACCGCCCTGTAGAGCTCCTGCGGCGGCTGGGGGCTTTCCCGGCGGGAGGCGGTCTGGAAGGGCCGGGGGAGCCGGCCGAAGACGCCGGGCAGTCCGTGGTCCTGCTAGACAGCGCCGGGGGCAGCCCGAAACTGGCGACACGCTCCCTGGTCGCGTGGCGACCGCGGGTCCATTTGTGGGCCAAGGACCAACGCGTGGTGGTGTCCCGGGCCGCGGAGGGCTGGGCGCGGCAGGAGTGCCACGATGACCCGTTTCACATCCTGCGTGCGCTGACGGCTGAAGAAGCCGCGACCACCCAGTGGCGGGGCCCGCATGGCGGCGACCTCGATTGGGTGGGGGCGTACGGCCTCGTCTGCTACGACGCGGGCCGATACATCGAGGTGCTGCCGGACACTACACTGGACGATCTCCGCATCCCCGACCTGGAGGTCATGTTCCCAACCCGCTGGCTCTGCTTCGACCACCAGCGCGACCGGGTAACGGCTGTGGCCGATAGCCCGGAAGCTCTCGAGGAGATGGAGAGGCTGGTCTCCGCCGCGGCGCGGGCGCCGCGGGCGGTGCTCGACGTCGAGGTGGCCGGTCATAGCCGGGAGGAGAGCCTGAAGACGGCGTCCAACATGACGCAGGCCGAGTACGAGGCCATTGTTGCGCGGGCGAGGGAGTATGTCTGGGCGGGCGACGTCTTTCAGACCAACCTATCCCAGCGGCTGCGCATGGACTATGCGGGGGAGTCGGAGTTGCTCTACCGGGTGCTCCGCGCCGTGAATCCGTCGCCCTTCGCGGGCTATCTGCGGCTCTCCGGCTATGAGCTCTTTTGCAGTTCTCCGGAACGGCTCGTGCGTCTGCACGGCCGCACGGCCGAGGCCCGACCGATTGCCGGCACGAGGCGCCGCGGTCGCGATTTCGTCGAGGATGGGTCGCTGACCGACGACCTCAACCTCGACCCGAAGGAGAGGGCGGAGCACATCATGCTGGTCGACTTGGAGCGCAACGATCTGGGCCGAGTGTGCGAATACGGATCGGTGCACGTCGACGAACTGATGGTCAACGAGCGCTATTCGCACGTCATCCACATCGTCAGCAACGTCACCGGCACGCTGGCTTCGGGCCGGGACGCCGTCGACCTGCTTCGGGCGATGTTCCCGGGTGGCACCATCACCGGCTGCCCCAAGGTGCGCTGCATGGAGATCATCGACGAACTCGAGACGGTTCGTCGCGGCCCCTACACGGGGTCCCTCGGCTTCTTCGGCTATAACGGCGACATGGACGTGAACATCGTCATACGCACGCTCGTGCGGGTGGGCGACCAGGTGTACGCGCAGGCGGGCGCCGGTATCGTGGCCGATTCGGTGCCTGAGCGGGAGTATCTCGAGACTCTGAGCAAGGCCGAAGCCATGGTGCAGGCGGTGGCCCAAGCGGTGGCGCTGGAGGCCGCCCAGGCTGGAGGCCCGCCCACTACGGGGGCGGGCGCAGGATCGTGAATGCCGTGGCACCCGGCGCCGGCCGAG
>CAZDGO010000258.1:0-4056 GCA_964504825.1 uncultured Gaiellales bacterium | reverse complement strand
CACGTCGCGCCCCATGTCGATGACTTCGAACCCAGTGGCCCGGAACATGGTCTTGACGATGTTCTTGCCCACGTCGTGGATGTCGCCCTGCACAGTGTGACAGATGACCTTGCCCCGACTCATCGCCTGCTTATCCTCGGCGCTCAAGCCTTCCACCAGCACCTCGACCGCCGACTGGAAAGCCTCAGCTGCTATCAGGATCTGGGGAACGAACATCTCCCCGTCGTCGAACAGGTCGCTCACCCTCTGCATCCCTTTGGAGAGGCCCTCCTGAATGGCCTCTGTGGGCGTGATCCCTGCCGCCAGGGCCTCATGCGCTCCCTCGACGGCGAGGTCCGGCTCCATCTCGGAGACAGAATCGGCCAGCTTGGCCAGGATCTCTTCTCGACCCAATGCACTCACCTCCTTACTTGGTTTCGTTCCCACGTGGCAAGGAGAGCCCCCCACAGAAAGACCCCGGAATAGCCGAACGCCAGCCGACCACAGCGCCCAGTGCTTGACCTGCCCCCCCGAGACGGCACTTCGACACTCCCCCCGCGTCGCCCCCCTCGTCTGTCTAGACATGCAGAGAGGTGCAGCCGCTACATTACCCGGGTCGATTGACTGAGTCAATACCTATTCATCCTCTTAGTCTGGGAAATACGAGCCACGTGATCTCCCACCGTTAACCTGTGGCTGGATGCGCTCTGCCTGCAGGTGCACGAAGAGGGCCGCAGATAGCGCGGCCATCGACCGGACCCAGGAGGTGCCCATGCTCATGGCGGACGTGGCCCTCCCACCCGGCCGTTCCCCTTGGGCGACGCCTCGACTATAATCGACCCGGCACCGCTCCGATCCCACGCCGAAGTGGCGGAACTGGCAGACGCGCTGGACTCAAACTCCAGTGAGGCTCACACCTCGTGCGGGTTCAATTCCCGCCTTCGGCATCAGGCTTCCTCGCGCGCCGCGTCACAGGCGGCTGATCTTGAAAGGACAGCGGCTGCGACGTCGAAAAAATCTGTGCGAAAGATTACTGGATTCAACTCCGGACAGCTGGTAGGCTGAACGCATGACATACTCAGAAGGCGGCAGAGAAGACGGCATTCCCAGGCGGTACGTGGACCTTGTAGGCGAACGTCTCCGCCGCATCAGGCAGGAGCGCACTCTCAGTCTGCAGGAAGTGTGTGATCGCTCAGGAGGCGCCTTCGTGGTGTCTACTCTCAGCGCCTACGAACGGGGCAAGCGGAGCCTGAGCCTCGAGCGCCTTCTCGAGTTGGCCGAGATTTATGGCATCTCCGCCACTTCGCTCCTCGACGAAGGCGATTCCGCGGAAATCTTTGCCGACCTCAGTCGGAATCGGCCGTTACGCATAAACCTCAGTCATCTCGACCGCTTGAGCCCTGAAGAGCGGCGACCGCTCGAGAACTACCTCGCGTTCCTGCGCACCCTTCGGGGCGACCCAACGCGTGAAATACTCACCATACGTAAAGACGACCTTGCGTACCTGTCCAATCTCTACGGCGTACGTCCACAGACCCTCAAGGACAGGCTAGAGGCCCAAGGCATCATCGAGTAGGCGGGTCAGGCACCCGTCAGCTCAGTGCGGCTAGAGCCATCCTTTTCGCCAGAAGTACGCCAGCATCCCCCCGAACGACCCTGCCACCGACGCTATCATCACCCAGAACCACAGAACGCTCTGGAAGGGCAGCCGATCGAAGTTCTGGCCCCAGAAACCCGTGATAAACGTGATGGGCATGAACAGCGTGGCCACCACAGTCAGAGTCTTCATCACCTGGTTCAGGCGGTTCGAGATGTTCGACAGGTGCAGGTCGAGTGCCGACGAGAGGATGTCGCGATAGGTATCCAGTTGCTCTATCACCAGCAGCACGTCGTCGTGCACGTCGCGAAAGTAGACCGCGCTACTCTCATCGATGAAGGTCACGCCGTGCGTAGAGAGTCTCTGCATGACGTCTCGCAGGGGAGCAACACGGCGGCGTAGATCGACTATGTCACGTTTCAGGCGGAAAAGTTCCTGGCGCGCCTCGTCGGCCGTCGAGAGCACCACGAGATCCTCTAGGCCGTCCACTCGGTCGTCGAGATCGTCGAGCACCGGATTAAGGCTGCCGACGGTCCACTCGGCCAGATAGTAGAGCACGAAGCCCGCGCCGCGGGAACGGGCGAACACCTGGCGCTCGACCAGACTCTGCAGCTCCTCGAGAACGAGCGGATCCAGGTGACCTAGTGAGATCAGCCACCTCGGTCCAACGAAGACCCGGAGCTCCTCCAGCACGGGCGGTCCCGCAGTCGCGGACGGCCGCGCCGCGAAGAGCGAGACGTAGAGGTGGTCGGCGTACTCCTCCACTCGAGGACGCTCCGGTCCGTCGCGCAGACTCTTCACAGCCACTTCGTGCAGACCCAAAGCCTCCAAGAGGATCAGCAGATCGTCGCTCATCTCGCTGTGGACCCACATTGTCGGCTCCGCCGGATCGCTGAGTCGGGCGAATAGCCTGCCCGCCTCGGCTGCGGCCACCACACGCCTGCCATCCTGGGTAGTCAAATGGACGACCGCAGCTGCGGGGTCGGCGCCCGCTGGACCATTCACGGAACGAGCAAGACCGGCGCATCCACGTCACGCATGAGTTGCTCCGAAGCGCTCCCCATCACCAGACGCCGCAGGAAGGAGTGCCCCTTGGTCCCCATGACGACCAGGTCGACGGGCTCGTCTTCGAGGTCGGCCAAGGTTGCCATCACCACCTCGCCCACCTCCACCCGCCACGTCACAGGTAATGTGTACGCTTCTAGATATGTACGTGCTTCCTCTTGGACCGCACCCGCCTTCTCCAGATCATCTCCGGCAGTGAGCACCCGCACAGAAGCGCCGCAGTGGGACGCCACATCAGCACTCAACTTCAGAGCGAGGTGTGCCGCGTGACTGCCATCGTATAGCAAGAGAAGACTGCGCACCTCGACAGGCTTCTCCTCGGTCAGTAGGAGCGGGGTAGTGGTCCTACGGGCGACCCCCTCGGTAATGGATCCCAGCATGTCCTTTCCCCAGCGGGCGTGTTCCCCCCTCTTCCCCATGATGATCAGATCGTGCCCATCACCCAGGTGGGCGATGGTGTCCGCCGGCACCCCTTCTTCCATGAGCGCATCCACCGGTACTCCAGCCGCTTCCACCGCTTCCCGAAAGTCCGTCAGCACGCGGTCGCCTTTGGAGCGGAATCCCTCCAGGATCTTGAGGGGCATGGGGGTAAGGGGGATGCCTTCGTACGTATAGTCGAGATAGGGCGGCATCTCGAGCAGGCGCACGTCGAGCACATGCATGCCCACGATGCGCGCGCCGTACAGCTTCGCGAGTGCGACGGCGTGAGCGCGCGCGGCGTCGGAATATGGTGATGCATCGACAGCCACCAAGATGGATTTGATCATCGCCCCGTCTCCTTGTTCGATTCGAGCAGTTGCACGTCGCGGGAGGCGACTGGCTGGAGTCTTCCCGCGTCGGCCGCGGTTCAATCGGGGCGGCAGGCCGACCGGATCTGAAGGAAGTTGCGCAACAGATCCTTGCCGGGTTCGGTCAGGATGCTCTCGGGATGGAACTGGACGCCCTCCACCACATACTGCCTATGGCGGATGCCCATGACCACCCCATCCTCGGTCCACGCGGAGAGCTCGAGTGCGTCGGGGAGGTCGCGGACGACCAAAGAGTGGTAGCGGGTGGCGGTGAACGGATCGGGAAGGCCCGCGAAGATGGTCCGGCCGTCGTGGAACACCGATGAGGTCTTGCCGTGGACAGGTGTGTAACCCCGCGTCACTCGGGCGCCGAAGGCCTGCCCGATGGACTGGTGGCCCAAGCAGACCCCGAGTATGGGAATATCCCCGGCCAGCTCCGATACCACCTGCAGACTGATGCCGGCCTCGTTGGGCGTGCACGGACCGGGCGAGACGACCACGTGCGTGGGGCGCTCCCGGCGGATGCCGTCTACGGTGATGGCGTCATTGCGGAAAACGAGCACATCCCCCTGAGAGATCTCCCCCAGGTACTGCACCAGGTTGTAGGTGAACGAGTCGTAGTTGTCG
>CAZDGO010000257.1:0-4078 GCA_964504825.1 uncultured Gaiellales bacterium | reverse complement strand
GCCCTTCTGAACGCCGCCCGGATCGGGAAGCAGGTGGCGGTTCTCGTGGAGTTGAAGGCGCGCTTCGACGAGGAGAGCAACATCGAATGGGCACGGGCGCTGGAAGCGGAGGGCGTGCATGTGGTCTATGGCCTCTTGGGACTCAAGACCCACTCGAAGATCGCGCTCGTCGTGAGGCAGGAGAGCGATGGTCTGCGGCGTTACGTGCATCTCGCGACCGGCAACTACAATGCCGTCACCGCCCGCCTGTATACCGACCTGGGCCTGTTCACTTGCGCGGATGAGTTCGGGGCCGACGCCTCCGAGTTCTTCAACTTCCTCACCGGCTACTCCAGCCAGAACGATTATCGTCGCTTCCTGGTCGCCCCTCTGAACCTGCGCGCCCGGCTGGAGGAGCTTATCGAGCGTGAGATCGAGCACGCGAGACGCGGCCGCGAAGCGCGCGTCATCTTTAAGATGAATGCGCTGGTCGATCGGAGAATGATCCGGTTGCTCTATAGGGCTTCGCAGGCCGGCGTGCGGGTGGACCTTCTGGTGCGGGGTATCTGCTGCCTGCGCCCCGGGATTCCCGCGGTGAGCGAAACGATCCGGGTCACGAGCATCATCGGGAGGTTCCTCGAACATAGCCGCGTCTACTACTTCTTGAATGGTGGACAGGAGGAGGCCTACTTGGGCAGCGCCGACCTCATGCCACGGAACCTCGACCGCCGTGTGGAGGTTCTCTTCCCCGTCCTCGATCCGCGTCTTCTGCGGGTCCTACGCGACGACGTGCTCGATATCTATCTCGCCGACAACGTGCGGGCGCGGCACATGCAGGCCGATGGAACATATCTCCGAGCTACGCCTGGTCCCGGTGAGGAACCGGTAGATAGCCAGGCCCGGCTACTTGCCTCCGATTACCACGAGTAGGCGGGGGAGGCCGGCGCCTCGGGGCCCACGGGCTGGGTCAGCCGGACCTCGATGCGACGTCCGAACGCTTTCTCGACCGCCTTGCCCCGGTTCTCCAGTCCCCAGATCTCCAACTGCGCATCGCTGTCGGCGGTGATGTCGAGCACCAGGTGCCCGTCGGGGGCGGCCAATAGGCGGGCGTCCGTGACCGTGCCCGAGTGACTACGGTCCAGGCTCTCAGCCAGTCTGAGTAGGGCGCTGAGCGTGCGCACGATCGACCGGGACATGGTGTCGAGGGCGGCGAACTCCGGCTGCCGGGCGTTCGGCGGACCTTTGCGATGGAAGAGGGCGATGGCGGCTACCAGAGCTGTGTCGGCCTGGTCGAAGCCGAGGAGGTCGGCGTTCCGGATCAGGTAGTAGCTGTGACGATGGTGGTTGGTGTAGGACAAGAACGTGCCGATGTCATGCAGGAGCGCGGCGTAGCGTAGAAGCTCCCGTTCGTGCGGGCCGAGCTGGTGCAGGCCGGCGGCGGCCGCGCTGTCGAACAGCAACTCGGCCAAGCGGGCCACGTTCTGGGAGTGGGCCTCATCGAACCGGCATGCCCGCCCGAGTTGTATGACGCTCCGCTCCCTGACCGAGAGGCCGGACACGGCGGTCCCGATGCCCGCGCGCTCAAGGTAGTCCACCAGCAGACCTTCGCGTAGGCCGTTCTCTGGTAGCGCGTGTATCTCTCGCACGCCCAAGTCTCTCATCAGAGTGTGGAGGATCGCGGCTCCGGCGATGATGATGTCGGCACGACCGGGGTTCATGCCGGGTATGTGCTGTCGCTCGGCTAGAGTGACCGAGCAGAGGAGGGCCGCCACACGCTTGAGATCGGCGAACGTGAGCGATCCCTCCGGGGCGCCGGGCTCCAGCCCGGTCCGCTGGGCGATGGCAGCGAGCGTAAGGATGGTGCCGGAGGTGCCGAACGCCGCGTCGATGCGGTACGCGAGGGCCTGTTGTACTGTGTGGTTCGCCGCGTATCGGACGTATTGACGCAGCTGTTTGTACTCGGCCGGCGTCACCGATCCGCTGAAGTCGATGCTGTCCGCGAACGTCCCGGTGAGGCGGATCGCTCCCAGACTTAAGGAATCCATGAACAGGTGCTGATGCTGGTCGCCAACGGTCACCTCAGTGCTGCCTCCACCGATGTCGATAAAAACGGCCTGACGGCCCTCCATCTCTAGGTTGTGCACCACCCCGCGGTAGATGAGGCGGGCTTCCTCCTTGCCCGAGATGACGCGGATCTCGAGCCCCGCCTCCTTCCGTACACGTTCGATGAACTCCTTCTTGTTGCGGGCATCCCGGGTAGCCGAGGTGGCCACCGCCACGATGTCCTCGGCTCCGTGCAGGCGCGAGAGTTCGGTGAAATGGCGGCATACCAGCACCGCTCGGTCCATCGCCGTGGGCTGAAGGCGCTTGTCGGCGAACGAGCTCTCTCCGAGCCGCACGACCTCCTTCTGCTGAGTGACGGTGGAGAAGGCCCCGTTCTCCTCGATGCTCACGACGAGTAGGCGCACGGAGTTCGTGCCGATGTCGATGAAAGCGACGACGGTGGCCATGGACGCGCGGTTACTCGGGTGGGTCTGAGATTGCTTCGGGCCGTTCGACAGGTTCAGCCGCCACAGTCCGTGCGCGGTCGAGTGCTCCCTGCCAGCGGTCTCGCTCTTCGCTGCACTCCGCGATGAGGAGCTGAAGTTCCCTGACAACGTATGCCGCAGTCGCCGGAGAGCGTTCGGGCAGGCCGGGAAGCGCATGCTCCATCTCGGCCAGGCGATCGAGAATCTCTCCGATGCGCTCTTCGGGCATCATCGACTTTCTGGTAGTGGCGATTCGGCTTCTTGGTAGCGGCGATGTGCACTGACAGTAGCACGCTCGGGGAGCCGAGGTTAGGTGCCGCGGGCCTGCGGGGACATAGGGCTCTAACATGGATGACGCGAAGCTCATGGAGGCGCAGCCGCGCCGCATACTCGTGATGGGGGCCACCGGATACATCGGTGGCCTGATTGTCCCGCGCTTGCTCGAAGCCGGATTCTTCGTGCGTTGCCTGGTGCGCGACCGCGCCAAACTCTCCGCGCAGCCCTGGGCGAGTCACGTCGAGGTCGTCGAGGGCGACGCACTCCAGATCGACACGTTGTCGCCCGCCTTCGCCGGCATGGACGTGCTGTACTACTTGGTGCACTCGATGGGCGCGGCCGGCCGAGCCGACTTCGCCCAGCAGGATAGACACGCGGCCTCTAACACCGCGCTGGCGGCACAGGAGCAGGGCGTCGGCCGGATCATCTACCTGGGAGGGCTGGGTCAAGAGGGGACCGGTCTGAGCGAGCATCTCGCGAGCCGGCAGGAGACCGGTCGCGTTCTGGCGGCCCACCGTGTGCTGGTGACTGAGTTCCGGGCTGCAGTGATCGTGGGCGCAGGCAGTCTGTCGTTCCGGATGGTGCGCTATCTCTCGGAGCGGCTCCCGGTCATGATCACCCCGCGGTGGGTGAGCACGCGGGTGCAGCCGATCGCCGAGGACGACGTGGTGCGGTACCTGATCGGCGCGCTCGACCTCCCTGAATCGGCGGGGCGGGTGTTGGAGATCGGTGGGGCCGACGTGCTCACCTATGGGCAGATGATCATCCGCTATGCACGTCTGCGCGGGCTTCGCCGCACACTCATTCCCGTGCCGGTGCTCACTCCGAGCTTATCGGCCTATTGGGCGGACCTGGTGACGCCCATCCCCGCCTCCATAGCGCACCCTCTCATCGAAGGATTGAAGACCGAAGTCGTCGTGCGTGATCCGGCTGCCCGCGAGATCTTTCCCTTCGACCCCGTGGGCTACGAGGAAGCCGTGCGGCGGGTGTTGGTGGAGCGGCCCCAGGTCCGCTGATCGCGACGGGCGCGCGCCGCGCCCGTCTGCGCCGACGAGGGAGCGAACCTCGGCGGCCCCGGCGCGAGCGTTAGCGCCGGACTACTGGTTTCGCAGGGATACCTTCTTGCCCTTTTTCTTACGATGCTTGCGCTGGACCACTCGGTTCGGCTTGTTCATAGGGTCTCCCTCGTTTCAGATGCTGGTGGATCGACCACCGCTTTCGGATGGCGGAACATGACTACGAGTTCAGCATAGCGCACTCTGGCCGGCCGGGGTGGCCCGCCGCCGCCCGCGGGG
>CAZDGO010000256.1:0-4083 GCA_964504825.1 uncultured Gaiellales bacterium | reverse complement strand
CCGGTTACCCTCTGCGCCACGGCCTCCCCGTGCACAGCCTCCCCGTGCACGTCCTGGCGCACCGCCACGTACTGCAGCTTGCCGAGAAGCGTGTCTTCGATGATGGTCGCCCACGAGAAGCTCATGGCCGTGGCCGTGGCCTCGCGGCGCATGCGCTCGGCGACGTCGGGGTGATCGCGCAGATACTGCAGGGCGATGCATATCTCGGTGGGGTCGTCGGAGTCGAGCACCACCGAGTTGAGGTATGGCACGGCGTAGTCCTCGCCCGTGGAACCCACGAAGGCGAGGCCGCCGGCGGCCATCACTTCCAGGCCCACGAGACCGAACGGCTCGTGGCCCGAGTTCGCCAGCACCGCGTCGGCCGAGCCGTAGAAGAGCGCCACCAGTTCATCCGAGATGAAGGTCTGCACGTTGTAGATGTCCGCTTCGGGTGCTTCCGCGAAGGCCGCGAGGGCTCCGTCGATGTCACGGGGCAGACGAAGGTCGACTATAGAGAGTCCGCGTGCGTGGGCGTTGTGCAGCACCTCGAGGGCATGCGGTTCTACGCCTCCTCGGATCACCAGTGTCGTTTCTCGTCCCATCTGGCGCTCCAGGGCCAGCGCGTCGACGGCCATGTTCCAACGCTTGTCGGGGCTCCAGCGCCCGATCTTGAACAGCAGTTCTTGCCTGCCGATAGCCTCCCGCAGCCGCCGTATCGCTTCATCCGACGGACGCACGATCCTCTCGGAAGGGATACCGTTGGGTATCACGAGGGGGTTGACTCCCCTGCCCCACATGACGTGCTTCATATACCGGGAGACGGTGGTGACCTGGCTGCAATAGCCCAGCCGAGCCCAGTCGATGCGGTCGAAACCCATGACGTTGTTGGCGTTCCACAGAATCACCGCACGATCTCGCAGACCCGCCGACCAGAGCTGGTCGGAGAGCAGGCAGGTAGAGTGCGCCGTGTGCCACTCCTCGGCGAGCACAGCCGTGAGCACTCCTCGTTCCGCGGCGGGTCGTACGAGCTCGTTGACCACGAAGCCCGGCAGGGTGGTGTTCCACTCGGTCAGCTTGGCTTCCTCGGCCTCGTAGACGCCGCCCCGGTGGTGAGCGGAGAGCCACTGGCACCAGCGGTGCAGCGTGAGGTTCTCCTGCGGATCTTCCCGGCCGGGAAGATCCGGATCGCCGACGAAGAGAAGGTGCGTGCGGAAGCCCTGCCGGGCGAGTTCCAGTGCGAGCTCCTTCATGCGTACGCCCAAGCCGCCTGCTGTCGCATACTCGTCGGGGCCTTCGAACGACAAGAGTACGAACTGCAGCGTCTCCGGCGTCAACCGGGGCAGTGAGAGCACGAAGCCTCCTCTAAGCGTTCCCGCTACGGACGGGCAGTAGGATACCCCAGGTGGTCGGCGCCTAACCGGTCGAGACCGGTGCACCCTCGTTAAGCCGGCGTCGAGACTATGCCGTTGGGCAGGTGTGTTGTCGCCTATTGCTAGGGTTTAGCGTCGCTGTTCGTATAAGCCATCATGCACCTGTACGGTGTACAGGAAGGCATATCTGTACGCCGTACAGTTGTTCTATACCTCAGCTGTGACTTGACGGGCTGGTGTGCCTGAGATATTTTGTATGCTCCGATTGCCAGTGTCGCGTACAAGGGGGATCAGAATGGCGACGAAGTATCTGCTCAGCGAAGACCGCATGCCCACGTCCTGGACCAACCTGATCGCAGACATCGTGGGTGCCGGACTTCCCGGCCCACCACCACCGCTGCACCCGGGCACGCACGAGCCGGTCGGCCCGGCTGATCTCGCTCCGCTCTTCCCGATGGCTCTGATCATGCAGGAAGTCAGCGCGGAGGCCACGATAGAGATCCCTGAGGAAGTCCAGGAGATCTACAAGCTGTGGCGGCCGACGCCCCTGATCCGGGCCCACCGCTGGGAGAAGGCCCTCGGCACTCCGGCAAAGATCTACTTCAAATACGAGGGTGTGAGCCCGGCCGGTTCGCACAAGCCCAACACCTCCATTCCGCAGGCCTATTACAACAAGCAGGAAGGCATCAAGCGCCTGAGCACCGAGACCGGCGCCGGTCAGTGGGGCTCGTCACTCGCGCTGGCCACCTCGTTCTTCGACCTCGAGTGCCTGGTGTACATGGTCAAGGTCTCGTATTACCAGAAGCCGTACCGACGCAGCATGATGAGCCTGTGGGGCGCGACCTGCATCCCCAGCCCGTCGGATACCACCGACGCCGGCAGGGCTATGCTCGAGAAAGACCCCGATTCCACGGGCAGCCTGGGCATGGCCATCAGTGAAGCCGTCGAGGTGGCGGCCAAAGACGACGACACCCACTACGCCCTGGGCAGCGTGCTGAACCACGTTATGCTGCACCAGTCGGTCATCGGGCAGGAAGCTCTGATGCAGATGGAAGATGCGGGCGACTATCCCGACATCGTCATCAGCTGCGCGGGTGGCGGCTCGAACTTTGCGGGCCTCGCCTTCCCCTTCATCGGCGAGAACCTCAAGAAGGGGAAGAAGACCCGCATCATCGCGGTGGAACCGGCGGCCTGCCCCTCGCTCACGAAGGGTGTGTTCGCCTACGACTTCGGCGACACGGCCGGCATGACGCCGCTGCTGAAGATGCATACGCTGGGTCACGACTTCATGCCGGCCGGCATCCATGCCGGCGGTCTGCGCTATCACGGCATGGGCCCGTTGGTGTCGCATGCCTATGACCTCGGGCTGCTCGAAGCCCAGTCGTTCGCGCAGAATCCCTGCTTCGCGGCTGCTCTGAGCTTCACCCGCAGCGAAGGCATCATCCCGGCGCCTGAGAGCTCTCATGCTCTCGCGTCCGTTGTGGCCGAAGCGGAAGCCTGCACGCAATCCGGCGACGCGAAGACCATCATCTTCAACCTGAGCGGCCATGGGCACTTCGACATGGCGTCGTACGACAACTACATGGCCGGCAACCTCGAGGACTACGCGTATCCGGAAGAGAAGATCAAGGAGTCGATGGCGCACCTGCCCACGATGTAGGTCGCTATGCCCGCTGCGGCGGGTTGGCTACGGATGTGAGAAGGATGAGAACGCGAGGGGCCCCGTCGGGGCCCCTCGTCTTTTGCGTTCGCGGAGGCGCCGCACTTTCGGCTGGGCGCCCGCGCGAGTCCGGGCACGGTCTACTCCGTGGCATCCAACAGGCTCGACAACTGTTGGGCGTTGCGGGGCGCGTAGTCGCCGTAGCAGTTGTTGAACATGGCGTAGGTCACCGCGGTCTCGTTCGCCAGCTGCCGCAGCGGCGCCACCCACTCCGCGAGCTCGCTCTCGGAGTAATCGTACTTGAACCGCTCCGCGGCAGAGCCCACCCGAGCGTGCCAGGTGGCGGCGTTGCGTCCGTGGAAACGCACGTAGCCGATGTCGCTGGTCGCGGCGGTCAACGGAGGTAACACGCCGGCCGAATCCAGACGGGGCTCGTCGACGCCGACGTAGGTGAGGCCGAGGCCTTCCAGGAGGTCCAAGGTGCGGTCGAGTTCCTCCGGACCGACCCACGAGGCGTGCCGGAACTCCACCGCCACCCGGTCGGGCGCCAGCAGGGAGGCGGCGTGGGCTATGTAGGCGCGGTTGGCGGCGTTGGCGACGAAGTAGGGCGGGAACTGTAACAAGATCACTCCGAGCTTCCCGGCGTCGCGGAGCGGGCCGAGAGCCGAGGTGAACCACGCGAACACCTCCTCGCGCAGTCCGGCGGGCGGATGGATGATGCGGCCGTATCGGTCGAGTTCCAAGTCGTGAACGCTGCGCAGACCGACGGGGAGCTGCTCCGGCTTGACTCCATGGCGGGTGAGCATGGCGAAGGCTTTGATGTGGAAGGTGAACCCGGGTGGCGTGCGCTCGGCCCAGAGAACGGAGTTCCGCTCCGAGGGGAGCCCGTAGAAACTGGAGTCCACCTCCACCGTGTCGTATCGTTCCGCGTAATAGCGCAGGCGGTCGGTGGCGCTCTTCGCCACTGAGGGGTACCAGGCCGCGACCATGGTGCGGTCGGTCCAGGAGCAGGTGCCCACACGGATCACGCCTCGCCCAGCGGGCGCGCGGGCCGGGTCGGCGTCACCGCCGGGC
>CAZDGO010000255.1:0-4089 GCA_964504825.1 uncultured Gaiellales bacterium | reverse complement strand
AGCTACTGCTGTACGGTCGCAGGTGGGGGAAGACGAAGAGGGGGGTAGAAGCGGCGTGTGAAGGGCACGGGCCGGTAGCGAACGCATCAACATCGCGCACGGTGCTAATCTGGACGCCGTGGGGTACTACCTCGATCTCCGCAAGCGGCTCGGCACGCATGAGCCCATGATCGTCACGACCGCCAACGTCGTCGTGGTTGATGACTCGGGCCGTGTGCTTCTCCACCGACGGATGGATACGGGGCTATGGGACGTCCCCAGCGGGCTTCTCGAATTGGGGGAGACGCTGGAGGAAGCTGGGCGGCGCGAGACACTGGAAGAGACTGGGAGACAGGTCGGGACGCTTACCCTCGTGGACGTTCTCTCGGGTCCATCCATTTTTCATGAGTACCCCAACGGAGACCAGGTATATGCCGTGGCCGTCGTATTCGAGACGGGCGACGCGCGCCGCATCGGTGAGCCCGATCCGACGGAGACCACTGACTTGGAGTACTTCGATCCGCAGTCGCTACCGGACGACATGGACAAAGTCGCCCGGATGGTCCTGGATGCCTACCTTGCCCGGCAAGGACGATGAACGACCCATCGATCGCCCGCCCTGAACTCGCCCCAGAGTGGCATACCACCAAGAATGGTGAGCTGACGCCTGATAAGGTCGTCGACGGGTCCGGTGGCAATGTCAGCGACACGCGAGTCACGTCTGGCAGACGTCGATCGCGAATAGAACGAGGCTCGGTAGTGGGTGGAGTTACCCGGCTTTGAAACCGGGCAACTCCACTTCTGGATCGCGTGCGCGGCTGCCCGGACAACCCGCATTGGATCTAACGAACGTAGGAGGTGGGCGAGTCGAGCCCATTGGTAGCCGGCGTGGTGAGCACGTCCGCGGGCCGCATACCCAGACGCGAGGCTTCTTGCGCTAGCAGCCGGTTTAAGACAGCCGCGAACTCTCTCGGAAGCAGCCTGGTTACGTCCAAGCTCTCAACCGCCAGTGGGTGCTTCATCCTGGGTCATGACCCCCGCGCATGGGCACTGATCGGTCCGGGTCTGAAACGGGTAGGTACGAGACTCAATGCAGCGGAGGTTCAGCCAGTGCCGACTGCTTGACTTCCTTGCCAAAACCATATCGGGCGAGGACCGATTCAACCACGTCGCGAAACCAGCGCGGTGAAGCTGGGGAGACATAGACCGCCTCTACAAGCTGATCCAGGTCAACCTGGATCAGCAAACCGGGAGTGAACTCGTCGTCGGGTATGTTCTCCCAGGCTCGATTATCGCCGGGCGGGTGGTAGACCATCGCCCTGAGTTCGTGTTCGTGTTCGAAGCTCTTCCGCTTCGTGAAAAACGGCGCATACTGACTCTCGTTCGGTAGGTGATCCTGCGCGTAGTCGATGTAGTTCACCTGGCCGATGAAGACGCCGCGGGGATCGGCCTCGACACTGCAGGCGACACGCCGGAACGTCGAGCGGATGGCGATGCCCTCGCCCGCGCTCAGGTACGTGCGCCACATCGCCGCCGATTCATGCTCGTTCATATGCCAACAGTTGACGTACACCACCTTCCGCATGCGCCGGTTCATGTCGGAGAAGTCTGCGAGCGCCCTTTCCTGGTGATCGGGAGGAAGATCTGCAAAGTACGCCTCCTTCCTCTCTGCCACCTCCGTCGCCGGGTGCGAGCCCTCAAAAGGATCTCCGTGTGCGCTCGCCGCACTTGCCAGTCGCGCTACTTGCGAGAACCACAGCGCGCGGCTATCCAACACGGCGATGAGCTGGCTCAGGTCCATATGGCGCCAAATTGGGACGCTCGGATCGGGCGGGGGCGTGACATTTGGATTGAGTACGTACAGATTAGTGCTCCTGGCAAGCATTTTGCCTGCTCTTGTTCGTTGCTGGACTGCTCTCATCACCAGAGACTAGGTGGGAGAAAGACCTGGGCGATCCCGGTGCGCCACGGCCATTTCAGCATTTCAATAGTGCACACCCCCAGGACGGGTCAGCTAGCGACTGACCAGATGTGGGGACTTGCGTTGGTGATGTCGGAGCCGGCACCGACGAGTCGAGCGCATACCTTTGCGGTCTGCACCGCCGCGCTCTATGATGGCTGGCACTATCCAGCCGACATTTTCGACAGCTGTGGCGACAATTGACGTGCCGATGTGGGGTATACACGCTGGGCAGAAAGGCGAGGCAGACACGCTATTCCGCCAACAGGGCCAGTTGGCGATTGGCTGGTCTAAGGTCGGCGATCTCTCGAAGCTGAAATCCGATCCTCCCACCTTTCGAGCCAAGGTGGCAGAGTGTTACCCCGAAAAGAAGCCCGGTGCGTTCCCCGTGTACGGCGGCCTTTTGCTGCGCTTCGCGCACCTCATGCAACCGGGAGACGTAGTGGTGTACCCATCGAAGGCCGACAGCAAGGTGAACATCGGCCGGGTGAGCGGCGCGTACAGCTATCGGTCCGACGTTAGCGCCCAGTATCCAAACTTGCGGTCGGTGACGTGGGTTGTCTCAGTACCGCGCACGCACTTTTCCCAGGGTGCACTCCATGAAATCGGCTCTGCCCTGACGTTGTTCCAGGTGCGGAACTACGCGGAGGAGTTCCGGCAAGCACTCGAGGGCAAGGCGCCCACTGCGCCCGTCGCGGCGGACGAGAGCGTTGCCCTTGTTGCCGATGAGATCGAGTTGACGACGCGCGACTTCGTGCTCAAACGCCTCGCATCCGAGCTTAAAGGCCATCCGTTCGCGGACTTCGTGGGACACCTCCTGGAAACGATGGGGTATCGTACGCGAGTGTCACCTCCGGGACCGGACGGTGGGGTAGACATCGTGGCGCACAGGGATGAGCTCGGCTTCGAGCCGCCGATCATCAAGGTGCAGGTGAAGAGCTCCGAAGGCAGCGTGGGCGATCCAGTAGTCTCCGCCCTCTACGGCAAGGTTTCGCATGGAGAGTTCGGCCTCCTCGTGTCGCTCGGGACCGTTACGAGCCAGGCAAAGTCGTTCGCGACTGGCAAGACAAATTTACGCCTCATTGATCAGGATGAGCTCGTGGAGCTGGTTCTCCAGCACTACGACCGCTTCGATTCCCGCTACAAGGCCCTCATTCCACTCAAGCGGGTCTACGTGCCTCAGCCGATAGAGGAGGCAACCGACTAAGGAAAGCCCATGCTACGTCCAGCCATGGGCCTAAGGAATAGGTAGTGCGAGGCTCATCGTTGTGCGGTCGACCGTCCCGTGTTGCGTGATGTGAAGTTGGTGGTGTGACTGAGGGGCGCAGATCAGATCCCACCTCTCGGGCGACCTCCCCAGCGAAGTCGATAAAGTTGGGATAGTTGGCCGGTGCGGGAATTGACACACCCGCGGCCGCGAACACGACGAGCGTGCCCGATTCCTGCGCGTGGAGCATCTCCTCGGGTATGTCTAGGCGGCCTATCCACATACGGTGCGTGCCCGGGTTACACGGTGGCGGCGACTGCCCGCTCGGCGGCGCCGACGATTTGGAGTCCTCGTTCAGCAGAGATGCCAATGAGGAAGTCTTTGAGTAGGCGGCGGTGGCATAAGATTGTTGCCTCGTCGCCCTTCTCCCAGCAGGTCAGGATCACGTTTTCCCGCGCCGCGCGGTCGATGAGGTCGTGGAAAGGCTTTGGCTCGGCGGCGTACTGCGAACGCATCTCCTGCAAGTAGCGGCGCTCGAAGTCCTCCCACGAGGCAGTGCCGGCCTTGTACTCACCGATGAGCTGCTTGGATGGCGCGAGGATGCTGCCGCGCGTGCGCGTGACGTCGATCTTGACGGTGCCATGCGGTGGCTTGTCGAACTTGCGTCCGGTGGAGAGCACGGCCGAGTCTAGCGCCCGTTCGGTGGCGCGATGCTGGACCGTTCGGCGCCCATGCCGACCGCATCTCGGGCACAATCGCAGCGCGTGGCACCGGCGTCGGGACGAGCTGGAGCGGATCCTGGATGGGGATTGAGCGTCTTGCTGGGTGGTCAGAAGGTGGCGAGCAGTCTCTGCGGCGTGGCGGGTGTGGCGGCGAGGCGTCAGGAACTGCGGACCACGTAGCGCTCCATTGCCTCGCGCGCGAGCTGGCTGACGGTGCGGCC